>CAUSWS010000067.1:0-7118 GCA_963535265.1 uncultured Campylobacter sp.
ATGATAGCTAAAATGATGATCCAAAAGAAAAATCCAGCCCCGCCACCGCTACTTTGCCTTTGGATCGAGACATCTTCAGGTGTGTATGATGAAATTTTTGGGCTAACTTTTGTTTTTTTGCTCTCATCAGGCATGTTTTCTTGTATAAATGCATCGTATTCGGCTAGAAGTTCGCTAAGATCGACGCCATACTCACGCTGTAAAATTTTGGCGTAGCCTCTGATGTTTAAGCGTGATAATTTTTCAAAATTTTTGTCAAAAATGTATTGTAAAAATGTGGGTTCAATGTGCGTTTTACGCGAAATTTCCTTTATGCCTATCTCTTTTAAATTTTCTAGTTCATTCATCTATCATCCTATCACAAATTATCGCAAAAGCTGCACTTACATTTAGGGAGTCCCAGCCGTCTTTTAGCTTGATGCCGACGCACTCATCGCACTTTGCTAGAGCTTTTTGCGGTATGCCTTCGCCCTCTGAGCCCATCACCAAAGCTCTCTTTCCAGCAAATTTCATCTCTTTTATATTTTTGCCGTTGCTTGCCGTAGCATAGAGCTTAAAATCACACTGTTTTAGCTCATTTAGCAGGCTAAGTCCGTCTTCAAAGATCGCTATTGGTATCTCATAAGCAGCACCGCTACTTGACCTTAAAACGCCTTGCATATTTACACTTTTTGTAACAATAACTAACCCTTCGCAGCCTAGAGCATAGGCACTTCTAGCGATAGCACCGATGTTTCCAACGTCGCTTATGCCATAAAGCACGGCGATGAAATTTAGCTTTTTGAGCTCGCTAAAGTCTGAAAACTCAAACTCACTAACGCTTGCTAAGAAGCCTTGATGGTTGCCGCCATGCGCCATCGACTGCGCCTTTTGATTATCCACGCGGATGATCTTCTTGCCTGTGCCGCAAATTTTTGAGAAGAGTTTTTTATCACACTCTTTTGAGAGATAAATCTCTTCTAGGATCTGCGGGCGCTTGTTCAAAATATGTAAAAATAGCTGTTTTCCGTATATTATCATGGTTGCTTATGGTAGCTAAAGTCAAGTAAAATTTAACTTATTTTGCTTCTAAATTTGAGTGAATTTTCGAAACTTTTTGAGAGAATTTGGACTTTTAAATTTATGCTTTTATAAGCTCGTCGTATATCTTTTTGACATCTTCGCCAGTTATTTTGCTAAGCAGTTTTGCCTTTGCTTTTGGGACTATATCAAGAGAGATGATCTCATCTTTTGTGATGTTTTGAGTGGCTGTGTTGGCACTTTTTGAGATGACTACTGCCCACTCGCCGTTTAAATTTGCTTTTTCTAAAATTTGAGCTAAATTTTTGGCTGTACCTTTAAATTTGGTCTCAAATTTTTTGGTGGCCTCTTTTATGGCAAAGATTTCTCTCTCTGGCTCTAAATTTGCGATGCTTTGCACTAAGCTTAATACGCGTTTTGGGCTTTCATAGATCACGGCTGGATAGGCTAAGCTTAGAGCGTTTTGTATGGCTAGTGCTCTTTCTCTGCCGGTGTTTGGTAAAAATCCTAAGAAAACAAACTCTTTATCGCAAAGTCCGCTTGCAACCACGCTTAAAAGTGCAGCATTTGCTCCGCTTAAAATTTCGTATTTGATATCATTTTTTTGAGCGTATCTTACTAGGCTAACGCCTGGGTCACTTATGCCTGGCATGCCAGCATCGCTCATATAAGCTACGTTTTTGCTCAAAATTTCATCACTTAAATTTGCAAAAAATTCATCTTCGTTGTGTGTGTGAAGCGGGATAAAATTTGAGATGTTTATGTTTGCGTCAAAGCGTTCGTTTAGTAGATTTACAAGGCTTTTGCAAACTCTTGTATCTTCGCAGATAGCTATCTCGCATTCACGCAAAATTTTGATCGCGCGAAGCGAGATATCTTCTAAATTTCCTATTGGAGTAGGAACAAAGTAGAGCAAGGCTTATTTTTGAGCGTATTTTTTCTTAAATTTCTCAACACGGCCAGCGCTATCAACTATCTTTTCGCTGCCTGTGAAAAATGGGTGGCACTTGTCGCAAATGTCAATTCTGATTTCGCTTTTGTTTGACTTTGTCTTAAAAGTGTTGCCACACGCGCAAGTTACGGTGCAATCTACATACTCTGGATGGATCTCTTTTTTCATCATCTTTCCTTTATTATTTTGGGCTATTTGTTACCTTAAAAGTTGCTGATTATATAAAAACTAATCTAAAAATCAAATAAATCAGGCAAGAAATTTTGCCGCCACAGATATGACTGCGGTCTGTGATCTTAGGATATTTTTTGTATTTAGACCGTAGATATTTTTAAATTTAGCCGTCTCATCCTCGCTAAATCCGCCCTCTGGACCGATTATTAAAATTTCATCATCTCTTTTTTCATTTAAATTTTTACCGCCAAAATTTATGGCTGAGACATTTTTATAAACACTCATTAGCTCGTCTAAATTTTTATAAATTTCAAACTCCATTAGCGACGTTCTCCCGCACTGCTCGCATGAAAGTGCGTTTATGTAGTTTAGCTTTTCAAGGTCGATCTTGAAATTTGCCTGAGAAAATTTAGTATAGATAAAGGCGATCTTGCCAACACCAAGCTCATTTAAAAATGGTAGAGCCTTTTCGATCGTCTTTGGATCAACGACCGCCCAAGCGATGGTAAAGTCAAATTTATGCTCGCAGTTTAGGCTGGCAAAGACAAGGCTTAAATTTGCACTTCTGCGCTCTATCTCATCGATCTCATAGATATACTCTTTGCCGTCGCATAAATTTCTAACACTTATGCGCTCTCCTGCTTCAACCCTTCTAGCTTTTAGGTGCAAAAATGCCTCATTTACTATTTTTAGGCGCTCTTCGCCAGCGTTTTTATCATATAAAAATTTCATCTAAATCCCTGCAATGATGATCAAAATAATGTCGCAAATGCCTTTAACAAGGGCAAATTTTTTAAATTTCTCTAGCTCGCCAGCAATGGCATATCTTTTTAACCTTTTATATCCAACGGCGCTAAGTGCGATCAGGGCTATCAAGATAAGAAGCATTCTTATGGCGTTAAATTTTGGCTCATAGCTATAATATGCCCACAAAATAAGCCCAGTCAGCACCAAAAAGCTAAGTAGCATATGATAAATAGGCAAAAAATACCTTATGCGAAGCACGTAGTTTTTGCTTCTCACTCCAAACTGAGTAAGCGCTAGATAAAGCACCGCCAAGGCAAGAAGTACGTAAAAAAATGTCACGTGAAATGGCAAAGTATAAGCATAAAGCGAGCTTAAGTGTTCGTTCATTTTTTATCTTTAGGTGGCTCGTTTTCTTCGACTACTGGCTCAGGTGGGAGCTGCTCGTCGATAGTTACATTTGCATCAGGCTGAGCTATCGTAACATCGCTTGGGACTGGCTCGCTAACGTCACTTTTGGCCTCTTCTTTATCTCCACATCCCAAAAATACGCCAGCTATAAGCAAAAAAGAGGTTATAAATTTTTTCATTAAACGTCCTTTGGATTTTCTATTTTTATCTTATTTATCATCTTTTTAAGCAAATTTTTATCTTCCCACTCGTCTATAATGGTCTCAGAAAATTTGATATCGCTAAGCCTTATCTTGCCCATTTGTGGGTTTGTCGCGTCCTCTTTGAAGCACTGCGCATAGCCAGTATCGGTCTCGTGCACGATGACGCTATGAAGCTTTACTTCGCGCTCGCCGTTGTTCATCACGCTAAGCTCAAGTATCCGCTCGATCATGACAAAAAATATACGGCAAAACTGCTCTGCGCTGGGATTTAGCGGGATCTCTATCCACCTTGCAGAGTGCTTTTTAAGGTCGTTTTTGTATTCGTCACTATCGCCTGAAAATATGGTCGTAGCGTGGTCAAAGCTATCGATGATCGTCTTTATGTTTTGCTTCATCAGCCCAAAGTCATAGACCATGCCAGCGTTATCTAAGAAATTTGAGCTAAGTAAAATTTCTGCCGCGTAGCTGTGGCCGTGGATGCTAGTCCTGCAGCGCTTTGAGCTACAAAACCTCACGATATGCGCATTTTCAAATCTAAAAAGTTTTCTAATAATCATCAAACACCCTCTTTATCGCTCCAAAGCCTGATGTGGATACGCTCTGAGTAGTTAAATCCATGCTTTATGGCAAATTGCGCTGTTTTTAGAGCATTTTTGCCTAGCTCGTCTTTATTTGCGCCCATCGCCATGCACCAGACGGGCAAATTTGCTCTATTTTTTATATATAAAATTTCATCTAGCTCGCTTTTGTCAAAGCGCGAGAGGACAAATTTAAAAAAGCTACTTTTTGCGTTATTTTTGATAGCCAAAATAGCATCTAAATTTATGCGTTTTTGCTCGCTAACCCCGCTATTTGCTAGCTTTACACCAAGTGCGAAATGGCAGTTTTTATAAATTTCAAATTTATCAAAATCAACCAAGATCGTGCCATTTGTCTCAAAATGCACCTCGTAATTTATAAGCAAATTTCTTACCAAATTTATAAAATTTTCATTTTGATGCCAGATGAGTGGCTCGCCGCCTGTTAAAACGATGATCGGCTTTTGTTCTAAGCCTTTGCTAAAGCTATCAACTATGCTTAAAATTTCATCTGTGCTATATCTTTTGTGGTGAAAATGTCCCTTAAAAACGGCTCTTATGCTATCACAGCCCAAAAGCTCTTCACCTGTTTTTAAAGATCTTGTCTTTACGCCAAAACCAGAGCAGTTTAGGTTGCAGCCCAAAAAGCGTAAAAATATGGCGAGTCTTCCCTGATAAGCGCCCTCGCCTTGGATGCTTAAAAATGCCTCAACTAATTCTAGCTCTTTGCTCATCAACCACCAGTTTGGTAAAAGGCCCTTGAAGAGGTTTCGTTTTCAGCTCCTAGCGCCCATTTGTTCTCTTTTGGCTTATTGGCAAGCACTTGTCTTAAGATCTCGCTTGCTGCGACGATGTCGCCATTTGCAACTGCTTTTTTGATGCTTAGCGCATCTTCAAAGTAAAGGCAAGGTATCAAAAGCCCCTCAGCGCTTAGTCTGATGCGGTTGCAGCTCTCACAAAAGTCGTGTTTGTGAGGGTCGATGATGCCAAATTTATAGCCGTCATCAAGTCTGTAAATAGACGCAGGTGCGTTTGGCAGTTTTTCATCTTTTGTGACATTATATTTTTGCGAGATGATCTTTAAAATTTCATCGCTTTTTAGCCCTTTTAGATCCTCTTTGGCGTGCGAATTTTCCATATATTCGATAAATCTGATCTGAGAGTTTCTAAATTTAGCAAACTCAAGCAAATTTACAAGCTCGTCGTCGTTAAAGCCTTTTAGCGCGACTGTGTTTATCTTGACCTTTAATCCAGCATCAAGTGCCGCCTCAAAGCCAGCTAAAACCTCGTGCAAGACGCTCTTTTGAGCGATAAATTTAGCCTTTTGCTCATTTAGCGTATCAAGCGACATATTTATGCGCTTTAGACCAGCGTCCTTTAGCCTTTTGGCAAAGTGCGGCAGCATAAAGCCATTTGTCGTAAGTGCTAGATCGATGTCTGGCTTATAATCGCTTATCATCTTTATAAAGACGTCCAGATCCTTGCGCACGAGTGGCTCGCCGCCTGTGATCCTGATCTTTTTCACACCCTCATCGATAGCTACTTTGACAAATAAAAATAGCTCTTCAAATGTCAGTAAATTCTCTTTTGGTGTCCAACTAAATGGCGTTGTAGGCATGCAATATCTACATCTAAAATTGCAACGCTGCGTTACAGAAATTCTTAAATAATCAACAACCCGACCATATTTATCTATTAGCATAAAGCACCTTTTTTAAGCTTGGTTAGAGCTTTTTTAATTTTCAATTATATGTTAAAAGATTTAAATTTAAATAAAAATTTAAGCTAATTTTTGCAGTTTAAGAGTAGTTTTGTCTTTTAAAATCAGCCTATAAATTTAGGCTAATTTATGAAATTTAAGCACAAACTCAACTCGCCCCATACCCACGTGAAGGTCTTTAGCGATCATAGCCGCGCTCTTTCCATCCTTAAACATCTTTAGAATTTGCTCTTCTTCGTTGATAACGCTTGGGGCGATCTTATTGATATCTCTTGTTCGCTCTTCAAGGTTAAACATCCTATCTTTTTGCTCGTTTGCAAAGTCATCAATCACTCGCTCGATGCTCTTTATAGCGCGGATTATCGGCACGATTTTTTCATTTATCTGCTCGTTTATCTGCTCTTTTAACTCGTCTTTCACGTCTTTTAGCTGCTCGTCATCATCAGGCTTAAAGCTTGCAAGTGCGGCTAGTTGTTTTTTGAGATTGTAGTTTTCTTGTATGGCGCTCTCTATGGCACGCTCATACCTTGCAAATTTCTTATTTGTCTCGCTATCTTTTATAAATATCAAAGCTATTATTATCGCTAAAACGATACCAAAACCTAAAAAAATGTAAATTTCCATATTTTTCCTTTACGAATTCGCTCTAAGCTCTCTTATCATCACACGCTCTCTAGCCGTCACATAAGCGTTCCAGTCGGCCTCATCCTCTTCGTGCATGTTCTCTATCTTTGCTAGCCTCTCATCCTGCGCCCTTAGATAAAGGCTCAAATTTCTCTTTGGAAAGATCGGCATCGCAATCCTTGCGTAGTAAATTTCATCTTTTTGAAATTTATCTTCGCTTATTTTTATATGCGTAAAGCCGATCTCATCGATATCTGCACTCTCTTTTAGCGGCAAGTATTGCTTGTGCTCATTTTTTATATAATCACTTAGCGCATCGATCTTTCTATGAAGCTCGATGACAAGCGTTAGCAAGACTTGGTCGCTCTCTTTGGTCTCGCCGCGTGATTTGGCTCGCTTTAGCCACGCTCCAAGCGCATCTTCGTCTCCTGGCAAGATAGAGTTAAATTCTCTTAAAAATTTCTCATCCCCCGAGCTATCACGCTCATAAACCATGCTAAGAGGCGCTTTAAAAAGCCTTACTTCGCTCATAATACACTTATCCAAACAAAGATGAAAAATAAAATTCCCAAGTAGCCATTTAGCGTAAAAAACGCTCTGTCTATCTTGCTAAAGTCGCGCCTTACGATCCTATGCTCGAAAAACAATATCACGCCACTTACCACAATGCCAAAAAACGCCATCGCTCCAAG
>CAUSWS010000068.1:0-7079 GCA_963535265.1 uncultured Campylobacter sp.
GCATTTTCATCTAAATTTTCATCGACACTTTTTAGCTGCTCTTTGTTTAGCTCACTTAGATCAAGCCCCAAGCTTTCAGCCTTTGCGACAGCCTTGCCAGTGATAAAGTGCGCCGTTCTAAATGGGATATTTTTCTCACGCACTAGATAGTCTGCCAGATCAGTGGCACTTAGATGGCCTGTTTTTGTTGCTTTTAGCATATTTTTTTCATTAAATTTAGCCGTTTTTATCATCTCATTTAGGATAGTAGCCGAGCTTAAAATGGTCGCAACGCTATCAAAAACGCCCTCTTTGTCTTCTTGCATATCTTTATTGTAAGCAAGTGGCAGGCCTTTCATCGTAGTTAGCAGCGCTACCAAATTTCCATTTACACGCCCAGTTTTACCGCGTATAAGCTCGGCGACGTCTGGATTTTTCTTTTGAGGCATGATGGAGCTACCTGTGCTATAAGCATCGCTAATGCCTACAAAGCCAAATTCTTGCGAGCTCCAAAGTATGAGCTCCTCGCAAAGCCTAGAAGCGTGCGTCATAAAAACACTAATGTTAAATAAAATCTCCAGCGCATAGTCACGGTCGCTCACGCTATCCATTGCATTTTGCGTGCAGCCTGCAAAGCCAAGCTCGCTTGCAACGATACTCCTATCTATCTTATGTGGCGTGCCTGCAAGGGCTGCTGAGCCAAGCGGACTTAGGTTGTTTCGCTCATACGAGCTGACAAATCGCTCAAAATCCCTTTTAAACATAAACGCGTAGGCTAGTAAATGGTAGCTAAGGCTTACTGGCTGGGCGTGCTGAAGGTGCGTGTAGCCTGGCATTAGCGTATCTTTGTGGTTTTTGGCTAAATTTGTAAGCGTGGCGATGAGTTCTTTGATAAGAGATGAAATTTCTAAATTTTTCTTCAAAACATAAAATTTAAAATCAAGCGCAACTTGGTCATTTCTGCTTCTAGCTGTGTGCAGCCTGCCGCCAAGCTCAGCTCCGATGATCTCGCTGAGGCGCTTTTCAACCGCCATGTGGATATCCTCGTCCTCTATCTTAAAAGCAAATTTACCAGCTCTTATCTCAAATAAAACCTCATCAAGCCCTTTTATGATCGCCTCTGACTCATCTTTTTTCAAAATTTCACAAATTCCAAGCATTTTAGCATGCGCCTTACTGCCAGCGATATCCTCTTCAAAAAGATTTTTATCAAAATTTATAGAAGCGTTAAATTCCTCAAGCAACTTCGAGCTAGCCTCGCTAAATCTGCCCTCCCACATCTTTTTATGCGCGTTTTCATCTTTTTTCATAGCTTTGCCTTTGATTAATTTTGCGTGATTTTAACAAAATGGTGCTTAAGGCGCTCAATTAGCTTTAAAAGTAATATAAATGCTTTGAATTGACTTTATTTTTATAAGATTATGATATAAATCAAGATAAAAAGTTATATTAAATTTTATATAAAGTAATAAATAAAAGTTTAATAGCTTAAGGAAAAATAATATGCAAATAGATGCTAATATAAGTTCAAATATTTTTTATCATGATGGTTTTGCGTCTTTATCATCAAGTAGCGCTAAAACCAGCATATTAGTATCTTCTGGCTATGGCACAAAAGATATTGTTAGAAGTAATGATGTGCATGTCGAACAAAGAGAAGAGGTTAGACAAAAACCTACAATTATTAGAAAAGAAGATGTCACAGAGTTACAAAAAAATTTAGAAAAATTACAAGATCAAAGAAGCGATATAGCTGATCAAATTTCAAGCATCCAGCACCTGAAAGATCGTGATTCTATGCAGATGCTTCATCATCTAAATTTAGAACAATCAAGCATTCAAAATAATATTTTAAGTATTAAAACTCAGATGATAGAAATGGTACAGGCTTAAGACTAAGCCTTACCGATAATAGTTTTTAGAACCAAACAAAAATCCTCTAAAAAGTGTCCCATTGACTTATAGAAGTTACTGTTAGCATTTTGTTCAAGCTCTTTTGCAAGTTGTTCGGCATATGGCAAGAAAAAAGAGAGGCTAAAAGCAGCAAGAAGTTGCATAGACTCTTTTGTCGCCTCTTTTTTTAAGATATTTGCTATCAAAATGAGCTGATTTGAGATGCTATCAACCTCACCCATTTTTGGCTCAAAATTTATAGCCTTGTAAAATTGTGCCAAATCATCTTTTGCGCTTGAGAAATAGTAGCTTGCTTCAAATTTTGCCTTCAAAATGACAAAATCATCACACAAGGCCGCACTACTCTCATCTTTGATAAATTTAGCGTAAAGCTCATTTCCTTTTATGTTCGCATCGCTCTTTGTTTGCGTTATCCACGCATTTGTCTTTTTGATACGCATAAAAGATGAGACACCCAAGATGCCATTAAAATTTGTAGCAAGTGCAGCCGCTACGACGCCGTAAAGCTCTCCAAGTCTCAAATTTAATCCTTAAGCTTCAAATATCTAAGTCTAAGTGCATTTAGCACGACAGTGACCGAGCTTAGGCACATCGCCATCGAGCCATAAACTGGACTTAAAAGCAGTCCAAACACCGGATAGAGCACACCAGCAGCCACTGGTATGCAAATGGCGTTATACATAAATGCCCAAAACAAATTCTCTTTTATGTTGGCAATAGTCGCATTTGCAAGCTTTACAAGCCCGCTCACGCCACGCAAGTCATTTTTTACAAGCACGATATCACCAGCGCCTTTAGCGATGTCTGATCCTGAGTTCATAGCGATGCCAACGCTTGCTTCTTTAAGCGATGGTGAGTCATTTATGCCGTCTCCAACAAAGATCACGCCACCTCGGCTCATTAGCTCTTTTACCTTGTTAAATTTATCCTTAGGCAGCATATTTGCGTAGTATTCGCTCACATTTAGCTTGCTAGCGATATTTGCCACTACTTTTTTATCATCACCTGAGAGGATCACGCTTTGTAAATTTAGCCTTGAAAGCTCGTTTATAACGTCATTTGCTTCATTTTTTAGCTCATCACTTAGCGTTAAAAAGCCGCTAAATTTTTGATTTAGCGCACAAAGTATGACGCCACTGCCATCATTTGCAGCCTCTTTTATTGCTTCACTATCTGCTTCATTTAGCAAGATATCGTTTGCTGCGAGCAGCTTTTCGTTACCTATTATTATCTTGTTACTCTCGTCTTCATAGACGATGCCTTGACCAACTACGTTTTGAAATTTGCCATTTAGCTTTTGTAAATTTATGTAATTTTGTTTTGCGTATCTTACGATCGCTTTTGAGATCGGATGCTCGCTTAAATTTTCAGCAGATGCCACTAGCTCTAACTCTTTTTCGCTCAAATTTGAGCTTTTGACGCTGATTAGCCCTTTACTTAGCGTGCCAGTTTTGTCAAATGCTACAAATTTAGCATCTTTTATAAGCTCCAAAACTTCTGGGTTTTTAACTAAAATCCCAGCTTTTGCACCACGCGCGAGCGAGCTTACGATTGCTATTGGCGTGGCAAGTCCTAGTGCGCATGGGCATGAGATGATAAGCACGCAGATCGCGCTAGAGATCGCATAGGCGAAATTTCCACTAAAAATTATCCATATTAAAAATGTAAGAACTGAGATCGCCACGACACTTGGCACAAAGATGTTTGCTATCTTGTCAGCCAGCCGTCCGATAGGCATCTTTTTAGAGCTAGCGTCGCTTAGTAGGTTTAAAATTTGAGATAGCAAGCTTTCAAAAGAACTCTTTGTCACCTTGACGCTTATATAGCCATTTGTGTTTAGAGTGCCGGCAAATACGCTATCGCCTACCTCTTTATAAACTGGCAAGCTCTCTCCTGTAAGCATAGAAGCATCGATCTCGGCGCCACCTTGAACTATCACGCCATCACTTGGGATGTTGTAGCCATTTTTTACGATGACGATGTCGCCTACTTTTAGCTCATTTACATTTACCTCTTTGCTCTGTCCATCTGGCATGACCAAAAAGGCGGTCTTTGGTGAAATTTTAAGTAGCGTCTTTAGGTAGTCGCCAGCCTTTGCCTTTGAGCGCTCTTCAAGATACTTACCTAGCAATACAAAGGCTATTATCATCGCTGCGCCTGAGACATAGACGTTTTTTAGATCATCTGGGATGAAATTTGAAAAGATCACAACAAAAAGCGAGTATAAAAATGCACTACCGCTTCCAAGAGCTACAAGCACGTTCATATCGTAGTTTTTGTTTTTAACAGCCTCTATGGCGTGAACAAAGAAGTCTTTGCCACTAAAAGCTAGCACCAAAAATGCTAAAACTAGCATGAGTAAATTTACTAGCAAGCTCTGAGGTGCGAACATCTCAAGCGCCATTATCACGATGCTTGTGATAAATGCAAATATAAATTTATTTCTTATCGCAGTTATATGCTCGTCTCTTTTGGCTTCAAATTCATCAATATTTGTCGCCACAAAATAGCCAAGCTTCTTTATCTTTTGCTCTAAAACTTCACGCACGCTGGCGTCTTTTAGGACAAACTCACCGCTTGCATTTGCAAAATTTACATTTGCTTCAAGCACCCCATCTATCTTTTTAGAAACCTTCTCAATAGCGTTTGAGCAATTTACGCAGCTCATTCCCGCTATATTTAGCTTGACTTTTAAAGGCATATCAAAGCTCCTTTATAACGTCAAATCCCAGATCAGCCATTTCTGATTTAAATTTCTCTACATCGCCATCTTTTATATCAAGGCTTACTTGCCTTGGCTCTTTGCTAAGATCGACTTTTATCTCGCCAAAGTCATCTTCAAGTGCGTTTTTTATAGTATTTGCGCAGTTTTGGCAATGCACGTTATTTACCTCAAATGTTTTCATATTATCTCCTTTATCATGTGGTCGTATTCGTGTAAATTTATGATCTTTTTGGTGTTAAATTTAAAGCCAAGACTCTCGTAAAATTTACGAACTTTTGGCTTATTTACATCAACTATCAGCGAGACCTTTTTATGTCCTAGCTCTTTTGCTTTGGCAAATGAGTGCAAGATAAGCTCTTTTGCAAGCCCTTGACCTCTAAATTTCTCATCCACAGCAATGCTATCTATATAAAACTCATCGTCAAAGCACTCTTTTTCTACCTTGGCATCTTTGCCAAGCGCCTTTAGATGCTGAGAAATTTCTCTATCAAGCTGCTCTACGTCGCCACCAAAATAAGCACACATAGCAGCGATGATCTGCTCATCACGCCTATAGACATAAACATTTTTATAGCTAAGTCTGTTTGTCTCGCTTTGAAAAAATTTCTCTAAAATTTCATCGCTTTTTGCAGGATCGTCGTAGCCACTTAGCTTGTAGGCGATATCCTCCATCGCTAAATTTAGTAGTTTTATGCAGATTTTTGCATCTTGTTTTTGAGCATTTTTTATCATGAGTATGATTATATGCCTTTAGCTTAAATTTTTACCAAATATTATTTTCAAATTTGCAAATTATGCACTTTAGCAGGCAAACTAAAAATGTTTTAAAAAAGTATAAAATTTTTTTAGTTATAATCCGTAAAAAATTTATTTAAGGATATTTATGGGACGAGCATTTGAGTACCGAAGAGCAGCAAAAGAAGCTAGATGGGATAAGATGAGCAAGGTATTTCCAAAACTTGCAAAGGCTATAACAGTAGCGGCAAAAGATGGCGGATGTGATCCAGATATGAACCCAAAACTTCGTGCAGCCATCGCAGCAGCAAAAGCTGAAAATATGCCAAAAGATAACATCGATGCGGCTATAAAAAGAGCAAATGGCAAAGATAGCGCTGATATCAAGACTATCTTTTATGACGGCAAAGCAGCTCACGGCGTGCAAATCATCGTCGAGTGCGCTACTGACAACCCAACAAGAACAGTTGCAAATGTAAAAGCGATATTTAGCAAAAATGGCGGAGAAATTTTGCCAAGTGGCAGCCTTAGCTTTATGTTTACAAGAAAGAGCGTTTTTGAGCTTGAAAAACCAAGCGCAGATATCGAAGAGATCGAGCTTGAGCTGATTGATTATGGACTAAGTGACATTGAAGAAGATGAAAACGCACTATTTGTTTATGGTGATTACGCAAATTTTGGCACACTGCATGAAGGGATAGAAAAGTTAAATTTAGTAGTTAAAAAAGCTTCACTTCAGTACTTACCAAATCAAACCGTGAGCCTAGATGAAGAGCAAATGCTTGAGGTTGAAAGGCTTCTTGACAAGCTAGAAGACGACGATGACGTCCAAGCAGTTTATACAAATATCGAGTAAAAAGGAGCAACATGCGTTTTGATGAGTTAAAAGTTTATGATATAAATTTAGACGAGCTAAAAAAAGATAAATTTGCGGTTTTAAAGACAGAAAAAGGCGATATCAAACTTGAGCTTTTTGCCGAGGATGCACCGCAAGCTGTTGCAAATTTTGTCCATTTGATAAAGTCAGGCTTTTATAATGGCCTAAATTTCCACAGAGTTATACCAAATTTCGTCATCCAAGGTGGCTGCCCAAATGGTACAGACACAGGCGGTCCTGGCTGGAGGATAAAATGCGAATGCGATAATCAAAAGGTAAAGCACGAGCGTGGCAGCCTTAGCATGGCTCACGCAGGTCGCGACACTGGCGGATCGCAGTTTTTCATCTGCCACAGCAAGCAACCTCATCTTGACGGCGTGCATACAGTCTTTGGAAAGTGCGCTGACGATGAGAGCTTAAAGGTACTTGATGCTATCAGGCAAGGCGATAAGATCCTCTCAGCAGAGATCAAGCAGAGCCTATAAAAGGGGAATTTATGGATAGTGCAAAAACGCAAAAAAGTCTCTTTGTGAGGCTATTTACCAATCTCGCCATTTGGGTTGTGATAGGTATAGTTGGCGGTGTTATCGTCGGTATGGTCGCACCTGAGCTTGGCATAGCGAGCAAGCCAGGCATTGATTATTTTATAAAAGCCCTTAAAATTTTAATCGGCCCTATCATCTTTTTAACGATCGTTTCAGGCATCGTCGGACTTGAGAGCTTAAAAGATCTTGGCACCATCGGGCTTAAGGCGTTTATATACTTTGAGATAGTTAGCACGCTTGCTCTTGCTGTTGGTATCATCTTTGGCGAGACGCTTCGTCCAGGACATGGCATGAACCTTGACTA
>CAUSWS010000069.1:0-7072 GCA_963535265.1 uncultured Campylobacter sp.
GGCAAAAGCTTAAACAACTATCCGCTTCATACATTTAAATTTGGAGCGAACTACGAGCTAAATAGATGGCTAAATTTCTGGTCACAGATAAATTATTATGGTAGAACTAAAAACTCATTTAGCTATGCTGATGACATCAGACCTTACGTGATCGCAGATCTTGGTATAAACTACAACGTAACAAAGAATTTCAGTCTAAATTTGAGCGTTTATAACCTCTTTAATGAGTATTTTACGACGAGATCGGGCAGATATGACATCTTAATAGCTGACGGACAAAAGATCGAACTTGGCTTTAATCTAAAGTTTTAAAATGATAAAAATTTTGAAAAAATTTCATCTTATCTTGGCTTTTATCTTTGCCTTGCCGCTTCTTGTGCTTGGCATTAGCGGGGCGATCATCTCGTATCATGATGAGATAATTGATATTTTTAGTAAAGATGAGGTTGTGGCTGGCAAAAAGCCTTTAGAGATAGATGAAATTTTAAAAATTTTTAGCAAGAGCGAGCCAAATTTTAATCTTAGCTACCTAAAGATAAAAGCAGAGGCAAACAAGGCTTACGTTATAAGCGGAACTAGTGAAAATGGCGAGTTCGAGTCGTTTTTCATAGATCCTTATACTGGAGAAATTTCAGGCAAAAATAGCGCAGAGAAATTTATAGGGCTGGTTTTAAATTTGCATAAAAACTTAGCCCTTTCGATTTTTAAAAATGAAAATTTGAGTAAATTTGCAAGCGAGCTAGTAGCACTCTCTACGCTTGCGCTACTGTTTATCTTGATAAGTGGGGCGGGGATATATTTTTGGAGATTTAGAAGCAGGGTGGGGGATGCTTTTAAGCTAAATTTAAAGGCAAGAAAATTTGCGTTTTTGTATTCATTACACGGTTTTTTGGTATCTATCTTGGCGCCGTTTTAAGCGTGATTTGCATTAGTGGGCTTTACTTTTCTTATGAGAGCTTTGCTAAGGTTATAAATCAAATTTGTGGCGAAGAAAAGGTCTTTAAAAAGCCAAATTTTACAAACAAAAATGGCTTTAGCTTAAGCGACGAGCAAAAGGTGGCAAACCTTAAAAAGGCTTATGAAATTTTCATCTCTAAATTTGGAGATGAGTTTGATGCTTTAAATTTTATAGCAAATAGCGGCGGCGTCAAATTTATGCTCTTTTACCTGCCAAAAGGTGCTAGCGAGAGAGATGGTGCTAGGCTTTTAGTAGATACTAAAAGCGAGCAAATTTCAAAAAATGCCATGCCAAAGTCATTTGAAATTTATAAATTTATGCTTGATTTGCACGCTGGATATATCTTTGGCGAGCTTGGTAAATTTATATTTTGCCTAGCATCATGCGGTGTGGTTTTACTGCTTTTTAGTGGAGGTGCGATTTATTACAAACGACGCAAAAAACTAACTTCATTTATCTATCTCTTAACTCTTTTTCGTTATCATCTCAAATAAATTTTTTGGAAAAGACATGCAAAAAAAATATAGACCAAATGTAGCAGCTGTCATTTTGTCTAGCTCTTACCCTTTTAAATGCGAAATTTTAGTCGCAAAAAGGGTTGATATGGACGATATCTGGCAGTTTCCTCAAGGTGGCATAGACGAAGGCGAAAGCCCAAAGCAGGCACTAAAAAGGGAGCTTAAAGAGGAGATCGGAACTGATAAATTTGACTTCTTAGAAGAGTATCCTGATTGGCTTAGCTACGACTTTCCAGCAAATGCGTCAAAGAGATTTTATCCATTTGATGGGCAGACGCAAAAGTACTTTTTGGTTAGGCTAAAAAACGGTGCGAGCATAAATTTAAAGACCGAGCATCCAGAGTTTAGCGAGTATAAATTTGTAGATATCAACAAGGCTTTAGAGGGGATAAACCACTTCAAAAAGCCTATTTATGACAAAGTTTTGAGTTATTTTAAAGAGAAAGGATATTTTTGATGTTAATCGTTCAAAAATTTGGCGGAACTAGCGTAGGCACGCTTGAGCGCATCGAAGCTGTGGCAAATAGGGTCATAGAGACTAAAAACAGCGGCGCTGACGTGGTTGTGGTAGTTTCTGCGATGAGTGGAGTTACAAATCAATTGGTTGAATATAGTGAGTATTTCTCAAAGCACCCAGACGGCGTTGCTACTGATATGCTTTTAAGCTCTGGGGAGCAAGTAACCACCGCACTTTTGACGATTGCACTTAATGCAAAAGGCTATGCGTGCGTAGGGCTAACTGGCGCAATGGCTGGGATAATGACTGATGATGTGCATACAAAAGCTAGGATAGAAAAGATAGATACCACTAGGCTAAAAGCTGAGCTAAAAGCTGGCAGGATCGTCGTCGTAGCAGGCTTTCAAGGCATAAACGACAAAGGCGATATCACTACTCTTGGTAGAGGCGGAAGCGACCTTAGCGCGGTTGCATTAGCTGGGGCGCTTGAAGCTGATCTGTGTGAAATTTTTACCGATGTTGATGGCGTTTATACGACTGATCCAAGGATAGAAAAAAAGGCAAAAAAGCTAGAAAAGATAAGCTATGACGAGATGCTTGAGCTTGCCTCTGCTGGGGCAAAAGTGCTTCAAAATCGCTCAGTCGAGCTAGCAAAAAAACTAAATGTCAAACTAATCACAAGAAGCAGTTTTAACCACAACGAAGGTACATTAATAGCAAAGGAAGATAATATGGAAGCGGTTTTAGTAAGCGGTATAGCACTAGATAAAAATCAAGCAAGAGTAACTTTAAGAGGCGTAGTCGATAAGCCTGGCATCGCAGCTGAGATTTTCACAGCTCTAGCTCATCAAAATATAAATGTAGATATGATCATCCAAAACGTAGGACACGACGGCACGACAAATTTAGGCTTTACAGTTCCACAAAACGAGCTTGACCTAGCGAAAGAGACTATGCAAAAGCTCTCAGCTGCAAAGCATGTCGAGTATGACGATGCGATCGTGAAAGTCTCAGTCATCGGCGTAGGCATGAAGAGCCACAGCGGCGTAGCATGTCTAGCATTTGAGACGCTTGCAAAAGAGGGGATAAATATCCAGATGATCTCAACAAGCGAGATAAAAATTTCAATGATCGTTGATCAAAAATATGGCGAGCTCGCAGTTCGCGTGCTCCACGACGCCTATAAGTTAGATAAATAATGCAAGATTTTATCCAATGGACGCTTGAGACTATAAGAAGCGAAAGATATATGAGCTGGATGGAGGAGAAGCGCGTCGAATGGACGCCCTTACTCGCATCTAGGCTTAAATTTTTGCTTGATAGCAAGGCTTTTATAGTCATCTGCGACGATGAGCGAGAGTGGTTTGAAAACTATCTTTTAAGAAATATCAATCGCACAAAAAGCGAGCGTCCGTTTTTGCCATTTTTTAGCCTAAGATCGCTCTATCCAGCCTTTGACAGCGTCGAGACAAACGAGCAAAAGCAGCTTTTAAAAGATATGCTAAGTCTTGCCTTTCCAAATGGCTACATCTTTTTTTACATCGGCAAGAGCATAGATAAGCGTGCAAATTTAGCCAAAACTGATGAAAACAGCTATATGTGGCTCTTTGACGAGCAGGCGCAAAACAGCTTCACGCTAAGCTCGAGCGATGAAAACTTAGACATCAAACTTCTAAATTTATATAAACTTTTTGACAAGAGCATAGACGCCGTGCTCTTTGCAAAGGTGATGCTCTAAATGCTTAATAAAATCGTCATAACAAGCGATTTTGAAAATTTAAAAGCCAAACTTGAAGCCGAGTTTGGCGTAAATAACTTAAGATTTTTTATAAGCGATGATTTTTTGTTAGAAAATGCAAAAGAGGTCATCGCCGAAGCCTACATCGCCGAAAAAGATGAGAAAATTTTAGTTATAGAAGCAAAGTCTTTTCGCACCGAGGCTCAAAACGCACTTTTAAAGATCATCGAAGAGCCCCCAAGAAATATCAAATTTATAATAGTAACGCAGAGCAAAAATTTGCTTCTACCAACGATAAGATCGAGGATGCTCATAGAAAATAAGCTCACCAAAAAGCCAAAAATGAGTGTGGAGCTAAATTTAAAATCGCTCAGCCTAAAAGAGCTAACAAGCTTTATCGATCAAAAGATAGCAGAGGAGCAGGCGCAAAAATTTGGCAAAAACGAGCTAAAAGAGCTTGTCGGAGCCATCGTGACAAAGGCGGTTGATAGCGGGTATAAATTTAGCGGCGAGGAGATGGAGTATTTTTTCTCACTCATCAAGCTTGCCGATCTAAACGCCAAGTCTCACGCCGTTTTGACGCCACTCTTGCTTACTATCTTTGAGAAAGGACGACGTTGAAATTTTATAAGATAAATAACAAAAGCGACTTTAATGAAATTTGCCAGGCCGTCTCGCCAAGCCCTGCTGGCGCGAAGCTCATGCAAGAAAAGAGCGAGATAAATTTTATTTTTATCGATGAAATAAAGACCCCAGCGGCAAATATCCTAAAGCAAGACGCCCTAAGTGTTGGCGCTGAGCTTGTGACGCATAATGATACGATCTTGGGTCGCGAGAGCCTAAATAAAGCCTTGCTAATGGCTACAAATGCACAGCTTAAACAACTAGCTAAAAAAGAGAAGCTACAAGACTTTGGACTTAAAAAGCTTGCAGGTTTTTTAGAGAGTAAATTTACAAAGCCAGCAAAGCCTCTTATAATGGGCGTTGTAAATATAAACACAGATAGTTTTAACGAGCAAAGCCGCATAAATACTCAAAATGGCATAGCAAAAATCGAAGCCATGATCGAAGCAGGTGCCCACTACATCGACCTTGGAGGCGTTAGCTCAAGGCCAGGGAGCGAGTATTGCGGACGCGAGGAAGAGTTTAGGCGTATAAAAGATATCGTGGAGGAAATTTACAAGCTAAATTTACATGAAAAGGCAAAATTTAGCCTTGATAGCTTTGATCCTTATTGCTTAGAATTTGCGCTAAACCACGGCTTTAAGATGATAAATGACATCACGGCAAATGCCTCTCTTGCCACGCTTGCTGCAAGATATGACGCTCAGTTTTGCATGATGCACATGCAAGGCGATCCTGCCACCATGCAGATCGCGCCAAAGTATAATGACCTAATCGGCGAAATTTCAGACTTTTTTGAGCAAAAGATTGTCCTTGCAAGGGAGCTTGGCGCTAAAAAGATAGTGCTTGATGTTGGCATTGGCTTTGGTAAGACGGCTGAGCAAAATTTGCTGCTTATTAAGCATTTGGAGCATTTTTTGAAATTTGGCTGCCCGCTGCTAGTTGGTGCTAGCCGCAAATCAGTCATAAATTTTTATAGCCCCAGCGAGATAAAAGACCGCTTGCCAGGCTCACTTTATCTGCACTTAAAAGCCTTTGAAAACGGCGCACAGATTATTCGTACGCATGATGTGGCCGAGCACAAGCAGCTTTTTGATATGCATGAGGCGATGAGCCAAGCCACGCTTTGGTAGGGTGCTTGGCTAAAAAGAGGCTAGATGAAAAATTTACTTCCACCGCCTTGGATCAAATTTCCAAGTATAGATCCATTTTCCATCGGCTGGAGGATGGGCGCTGGCGAGGATTATAAGTTTAAATTTAACGACTGGCTTAAAACGCTAAGCCAAGATGAACGTAGCGAGTATCAGCAGCTCTTTGCTGAGCCTGCGACGTGGCGTGGCTACTGGGATGAGAGACTAGGCTCTGATGAAAGCACGCTTTTTATCAAAGATGAATTTGTCACCGACCTTTGGGAGCGTGAGCCTAGATATGAGTTAAAGTGGCTAAAAAAGCGCTACAACGCTGGCAAGGCGGATAAATTTCTATTTTTTTGGGGTCATCAAAAGAGTGCAGGCATAAGCGCAAGCTGTCTAAGCCAGTGGTACGGCTCTAGTTTTTGGGAAGATGAAACTAGATACATTTGCGCCGAGCAATATATGATGGCTAAAAAGGCTGAGTGTTTTGGCGATAAAGAGGCTTTAGAGCAAATTTTATCCGCCAAAGATCCAGCGCAGATGAAGGCGCTTGGTAGGCAGGTGCGTGGCTTTGACGCCAAGGTCTGGGACGAGATAAAATTTAGCGTCGTGCTAAATGCGAGCTATTTAAAATTTAGCCAAAATGCCAAGCTGCGAGAATTTCTACTCTCGACAAAGGATAAAATTTTGGTTGAGGCGAGCCCTGTTGATAAAATTTGGGGCATAGGAATGAGCGCAAGCGATGAAAATGCGCACAATCCTATGAAGTGGCGAGGGCAAAATTTGCTCGGTTTTGCGCTGATGAGAGCGAGGGACGAGATAGCAAAGGTCTATAAAAATGTCCATTTATGCGATGAAAATGAGCTAAATTTGGATCATTTATAAAGTATGTTTAAGATAAAATGCGGTGTAAATTTGGAGCGAAAATGACAAAACAAGAGTACGAACGAGCGGTAGATACGCTAAATGCGTGGGCGAAGGCCTACTACGACGAGGACGAGCCACTTGCAAGCGACGAGGAGTATGACGCACTATATCACGCGGTTTTGGCCTTCGAGCAGGCAAACCCAAGTGAAATTTCGCTATTTTCGCCGACTAAGCGAGTGGGCGGAGGCGTAAAAGAGGGCTTTAGCAAGGCAGGCCACATAAAGCGCATGTGGAGCATGGAGGATATCTTTAGCCTTGGCGAGCTTGATGCATGGCTAAAGCGCGGTGAGAAGGAGAATTTGACCTTTGTCGCTGAGCCAAAATTTGACGGAGCGAGCCTAAATTTACTCTACGAAAATGGCGTTTTAGTAAGAGCGATAACCAGAGGCGACGGCGTTACAGGTGAGGACGTGACGCAAAATGCAAGGACGATAAATTCTGTTTTAAAGAGCATTAGCTACAAAGGGCTCATTGAAATCAGGGGCGAAGTCGTTATAAGAAAAGAGGACTTTGAGCTACTAAATATAGAGCGCGCAAAGGCTGGCGAGGCGCCGCTTTCAAACCCTAGAAACGCAGCTGCGGGAAGTCTTAGGCAGCTTGATAGTGCAGTTACGGCCAAAAGAAAGCTACTTTTCATACCTTGGGGCGTGGGCGAGCAGAGTCTTGGGCTAAAAGATCACAGCGAGGTGATGAAATTTGTGCGTGATCTTGGCTTTG
>CAUSWS010000070.1:0-7038 GCA_963535265.1 uncultured Campylobacter sp.
TATAGATTTTGCTTTCCCAAAAAAGCTTAAGAAATAGATTTATACTGCAATTAGCGTCTGGTGCGATGATGCTAATTGCCGTTATTTCGGTGATGCTCTATCACTACATAAGAGTCACCGTTTTTCAAAGTGTAGTTAGTGAGCTAAACCAGCAAGCCACAGCCTACAAGAACAATCCTCAAAATTTTAATCCAAACAATCTAAAAACTTTTACTATAGAAACCCCAAACAAAACTCTAGCCACTATAAAAGCAGGCGAGCTTAAAGGCGAAAAACCCTACGTCGTACTGCAAAAGTCAAAAGATCAAAGCTTGACTGTGCTAACGACCAGACTTGATGACGAAAACTATTTGGTTTTGGAAAAAGAGACCACACTTCAAAGCCAGATAGTCGAAGAAATTTTTATAGATATTATAATCGTAAATGTCACAGCGATACTTTTGGTGCTATTTTATGCACTATTTTTATCAAGAATGCTTTTAATACCTATAAAAATTTTAAGTCACAAGCTTACAAATCTAGATGAGAAATTTCTAAAAGAGATCGATATCAAAAGCCTGCCAGATGAGTTTTTGCCACTTGGTAATAGCATAAATAGGCTAATTGCTCGCATACAAACTTTCGTTTTATACCAAAAAGAGCTCTTTGTAGGCGTTGCTCACGAGCTAAAGACGCCGCTTGCCGTTATGAAAACAAAAAACGAGGTGACGCTTTTAAAGCCAAGAGATAGCGAAAAGTACATCGAAGCGCTAAAATCAAACAACGAAGCGATCAACGGCATGAACGCTATGATAGGCTCAGTCCTTGAGATCGGCCGTCAGGAGGGCGCACAGTTTGAAGAGCCTGAAAACACTGACGTGATCGCATTTTTAAAAAAACTAGGTAAAAACTATGAAGTGCTCGCAAAGGGTGATGAGAAAAATCTCACACTAGATCTAAAACCAGAAATTTTAAATCTCAACATCCAAACCAGCCTACTAACTCACATTGTGCAAAATTTCGTCCAAAATGCTATCAAATTTTCACCAAAAAATAGCACCATTACCATTGGCTCAAGGCTTGAAAAGAGCAAATTTATCATCGAAGTAACGGACGAGGGCGTGGGCATAGATGAGAGTAAAGATCTGTTTGCTCCATTTAAAAGATACGGCAACAAAGGTGGTGCTGGACTTGGACTATTTCTCGCAAAGGGCGCAGCACAGGCACTTGGCGCTGAAATATCTATCAAAAATAGAGAGGGTACAAACGGAGCAGTTGCAAGCCTCGTTTTAAATTTAAAAGGATAAAAAATGGCAAAGAGAACCGCAGTGATCGATCTTGGCTCAAACTCTATGCGTATGGCGATATTTGAGCGCACGTCACGCTTAGCATTTTTTATACTAGCCGAATACAAAACAAAGGTGCGCCTTGGCGAAGGCGGATACGGTTCAAACAACGAAATTTCAGAAGCTTCAATGCAAAAAGCCATCAAAGCTTTTAGCGAATTTGATAACATCATAAAAAGCTATAAATGCTCCAAAGTCCTATGTGTCGGCACTTCAGCGCTTAGGGATGCCCCAAACTCAGGTGTTTTGATCTCTCTTTTAAGAAAAAAACTTGGCATAAATTTAAAAGTGATTGACGGCAAGGAGGAGGCGACATTTGGGGCGATTGCAGCTAAAAATTTGCTTCATAATCTAGCTGAATGCGTCACTATTGACATCGGCGGAGGCTCAACTGAGCTTGCTAGGATAAGCAACGGCAAGATAGTCGATGTCCTCTCGCTTGATATAGGCACAGTGAGGCTAAAAGAGCTATTTTTTGATAAGAAAAATTTAAACAAACTACCAAAATTTCTGTCGCAGATCACGGCGCAGATAGATGAGCGATTTAAGTGTCCGAATTTAATAGCGATCGGCGGCTCTTTAAGAGCGATCTCATCAGCCATAATGAGCAAAAATTTATATCCGCTCTCATCACTGCATGGCTTTTGCTACAAGCTTGGTGACGAGCAAGCCTACATTGAGAGTATCGCAAACGTTAGCGTGCTTGAACTAAATAAATTCCCTATAAAAAAAGATAGATATGACACCATCAGAGAGGGCGCACATATATTTTTAGCCCTTGCTAAGGCGCTAAATGCCAAAAATATCATAACAAGCGGCGTTGGCGTAAGAGAGGGCGTATTTTTAAAAGACTTTTTGCATCCAAGTCTTAAATTCCCAGAAAATTTTAACCCAAGCGTAAAAAGCCTGCAAGATCGCTTCATCCTCTCTTGTAATAAGGCGGTGACAAGATATGCGAAGGATATTTTTGTGGCGCTTAGAAAGCTTCATGGGCTAAATGATAGCTATCTTGAGACGCTACTAATTGCCGCAAAGCTATACAATGTCGGTCAAGAGATAGGCTTTTACGGCGATCACAAAAACTCAGCCTATATCATATTAAATGCCCTAAACTATGGCTTTTCACACGAGCAAAAGGCACTAATAGCCACAGTAATTGGCACAAATGGCAAAAAAAATATTTATGAATTTGAAAAGTATAAAAATTTGCTGCCAAAGGCTGAATGTGTAAGGTGGCTAAGCTTCATCCTTGCGCTAGCCAAAGCACTTGATATAACCTGCGAGAAGCTAAATTTGAGCTTTGAGTTTAGCGGTCACACGCTAAAAATAGAAGGTGCCAAAGAATTTACTATGGCAAAAGAAGAGATAAAAAAGATCACAAAACCTGAAATTTTTGCCATCTCGTTTGTGTAGATCAAGAAGTTAGCGGTCAAATTTATAAATTTATTTTCTAAAAATAGGGGAGGGGGTAAAGGCTTCTATTTTGCTTTGTAGGCTCGCAATGCAAGTCAGATACGAAGTCCGTACAACTTACCCACTATTTTTAACCTTCAGCACACGTTCAAAGCATGCAATAGTGCCAAAGAGCCATGTTTTTAGTATGTCAAACAAATTTTAAAATTTTATGAACGAGTAATTTCGGCTCTAAAATTTGAGCTAAGAGATAAGTGAAGCCAAATTTTAGTAGTCAATTCTTGCGAGTGAATGGAATTTTAAAATTTACAAAATAGCAAATTTCTCTTTTAAAAATACGGACCTTAAATTTAAAAACTCTTTTATCCAAAAGGGAGACAAGGGGACTTGAATTTTGCTTTGTAGGCTCGCAACTGCAGGGCAGACACGAAGTCCGTCCCCTTATCCCCCCTTTAGATCCCACAATCCCCTCGCACGTTAGAGGGGCATGCAATGGTGCTAAAGCACCGCATGCGATTAAAAACTATGACAAATTTTATTTATCTAGTCATTGTAAAGCAAATTTTAAAATTTCATGATCGAGCAATTTCAGCTCTAAAATTTGAGCTAAGAGATAAGCGAAGCCAAATTTTAGTAGTTAATTCATAGGGGTGAATGGAATTTTAAAATTTGTAAAAATAGTTTTTTAGAAATTTAAAGTTTTTCTTCTTTATTAAAAAAAAAGGGGGGGGGGAAGAGGCTTGAATTACGGTCTGCTTGCAGTTACGAGACGAAGTCTAAGTAAAGCCCGACGACGTTAGATGTGGCATGCAATGGTGCTGGCGCATTGCATGCGGTTAGAAACTCAAGCAAATTTTAAAATTTATAAACAAGCATATCACGGCTCTAAATTTAGTGCTGAACGTAGTGCAGCCTAAATTTGGTAGCCTGCTAAGGCGAGTGAGTAAGATTTTAAAATTTGCGAAAGATCTTTATTAAATTTGTAAATTTGTTTTATCCAAAAAGGTGAGAAAGGTCTCAAATTTTACTTCGCAGGCTAGCAACTTCATTGCGGATACGAAGCCACTTTTAAAATTTGCAAAAACACTCTTCTAAATTTTTAAATTTAGTAGCGAAAGCGGGACTAAAATTCCCCGCTCATTTTGTCTTTGTAGTTATTTAGGCTATTTTGGCGCTCTTGTAAAAATGAACCAAGTTTTTTCTTATTTTCTTCAAAGAAAACAGTAAAGTCCTGCTCACTTTGGATCTTATCCTCGCCAAAGCTATCAAGCATGACGTTTGAGCTGCCAACTATCACTAGATAGCGTCTATTTTCGTAGCTTAGAAGCATTAGTTTGTTTGTGCGATCAAGATATTTTTCGTATATGATATTGACACCGCTATTTTGATTTTTAAGCAGCCAGTTCATCGACTTTGTGTCGTTTTGTGGTTGATTTTGTGGTGTTTTAAACCCGCTAAAATCACTACTTTTTGAAGTGATATATCTTTTAAAAACATATAAAAATATAAGAAGCGCGATGAGCACACTTAGGACGATGAAGTATCTCGAATCAATATTTACCATAGGTTCATTTTCTGTCTTTGGCGTGCTAGCAGTTTCTATCTTCGCGCTTGCTTGAGGCATATTTTGCACTTGCGTTTTTGTGTTTTTTAGTGTTACGCGGATGCGAAGTCCGAAGCTATCAGTTGTTTTTGAAGCATTTACGATGATCGCATCGTTTGAGCGTAAATTTAAAACTAAAGAGTTTTGCTTTGGCTCTATCTCAAGCTCTTGAATGATCTTTGAGTTTATGTCCTTGCTCGCGCTTTGATCGTAGCTTAGAGAATTTAGTATCAAAGAGGTCGTATCTTTTTCACGCTTTTGAAAGATATTACCCTCATACGGCGCATCAAAGCTAAGCATGATGTCGACCCTGTCGGTGCGCTCATAGATGTTGTATGTTAGCAAGTTTGAGGCAAAGATCTGCGTCGCAAAAAGCACAAAAAATAGTATAAATTTCATAAAAGTTCTTTTTTGAAGTACTGAATAACTGACTTTGAATCCAAAATTTCATTTATCCTGATGGCTAAATTTTTCTCATAAACCATTACTTCACCTTTTCCAAAAATTCTATTATTTATATATAGCTCCACGCTCTCGCCAGCTGGTTTTTCGAGGTCTATGACCGAGCCAGCTTCAAATTTCAAAAGCTCATTTATGCTAACTGTGGTAGTTCCTAGCTCAGCTATAAAATCAACGCTTATATCCATAAGCTCATCATAGCTCTTAAAAAGTCCTAGCTGTTCTAGTGTCTCTATCGCACCTTCGTCGTTCATTGTATCTTGTAGCCTATTTGAAATGTTCTATTTTTTATCTTATATATAAATTTCTCTTTTAGCTTTATGCCAAAATTCTCAACCTCGCCCAAAAACTCAGGCGTTCCGAGTTTATAAGCATTTGGCTCTTTTTCATTTAGCAGGTTTTTAGCCTTGCCGATGATTTGATTAGCTATCTCTTTGCAAAGATCGTCCAGATCGCCACCATCAACATCTTCGTGACCAAAAAAGGCATTCATGAAAATTTTTAAAGTATCTTTTTTAAAAAACAGATAAAACTGATACTCGCTTTTGCCCTTATAAACTGGTATGCTAGCCCCGTAAAATCCCTTACCAAGGCTCTTGCCAAACTCTAAATCCAACCCCAAAGTATCCTTGCAAAGATAGCTCGTGGCCTCATCTATAACTTTTCTCATATCTCTTCCTTAAGACTTGAAATGCGTGTTAATTATACTTTGGCTTTACTAAATTAGCTATAAATTTAAAAGAGATTATCTATCTCTTTTATCAGCTCTTTTCCGCTGTGCTGCGCAAAAAGCTTGACTATTTGCGTGCCTATGATCGCTCCGTCAGCATATTTTTTCACTTCGCTAACATCATCTTTGTTTTTTATACCAAAGCCCACAGCTACTGGCAGATCGCTCTTTTTCTTAAGCTCTAGGACTAAATTTCTTATCCTATCTTCATCGGCTCTTTTTGAGCCGCTAACGCCGATCGCGCCAAGAGCGTAGATAAAACCTGAGCCAAATTTTAAAATTCCATCCGCCCTACCCCCAGATGTGACGCTGATAAGTGGTATAAGGCTTAAATTTAGCTCTTTGCACTTTAGAGCAAATTCCTCGCACTCCTCGCAAGGCAGATCTGGCACGATAAAGCCGCTAACTCCTGCTTCAACCGATCTTTTTAGAAATTTATCCACACCGTAAGCAAAGATGATATTAAAATAGACTAGAAAAACAAGTGGCTTTGTCACTTTTGCCTTGCAAGCTTCAAGCGTGTCAAAGACAATGTCCGTATTTACGCCCTTTTGCACCGACTCAAAGCTAGCTTGTGCGATGAGTTTGCCATCAGCCAGTGGGTCAGAGTAAGGGATGCCGATCTCTACTAGATCAAGCGTGCTCTCATCTAAATTTTCTAAAAATTCCTTCGTTTTATCTAGGCTTGGATATCCAGCCACGATGTAGCCGATGTTTGCCTTTTTACCGCTAAATGCGCTTTTTATCTTATCCATAAATTTTTCCTTTTTCGTAGCCGATAACTGTGTTTATGTCCTTATCGCCCCTGCCTGAGACGTTTACGACGATGACGCTTTTTTTATCAAGTTTTGGGCAAAGCTTTTCTAGATATGCCAGTGCGTGCGCACTCTCGATGGCTGGGATGATGCCCTCCATCTTGCTTAAGAAATAAAGAGCATTTATGCACTCATCGTCCGTTACGGCTTCGTATTTTACCCTTTTGATGTCGTTTAGATGGGCGTGCTCTGGGCCGATGCCTGGGTAGTCTAGCCCTGCTGAGATGCTGTAAACTGGCGAGATCATGCCGTACTCATCTTGCAAGACGGTCGTCTTCATGCCGTGGATGATGCCGGTTTTGCCTTTAGTAAGCGTAGCAGCGTGATAAGGTGTATCTACGCCAAGGCCACCAGCCTCGATACCTACTAAATTTACACTCTCATCGTCCAAAAATGCACTAAAAATTCCAATAGCATTACTGCCACCACCAACACATGCGATGACGTAGTCAGCCTTTTTGCCATACTCCGCTAGCTGAGCCTTCGCCTCTGTGCCGATGATACTTTGAAAATCACGCACGATCTTTGGATATGGGTGTGGGCCAACGGCTGAGCCGATGACGTAAAATGCACTCTCTATCTCATTTACCCACGCCTGAATAGCCGCCGTAGTCGCCTCTTTTAGCGTTTTTAGCCCGTCTTCTACGCTCACCACCTTTGCGCCAAGAAGCTGCATGCGAAAGGCATTTAGCT
>CAUSWS010000071.1:0-6979 GCA_963535265.1 uncultured Campylobacter sp.
CTGCTGCTGGAGCTGCTGCTGGAGCTGCTGCTACAACTGGAGCTGCTTTTGAATCAAGACCGATTCCAAAGCCTAGTGAGTAGAATAGGTTGTGATCAGCGTGCTCAAATTTGATAGCGTCTCTTGCCTCTGCTTTAAGAGCAAATCTATCAGTTACTTGGTATCTTAAACCAAGACCATATTGACCAAAACCACCATCTTTATTTTTCACAAAAGCGTTTGGTATATCTTCATAACCAGCACCGATTAAACCATATAGGCCAACTGGTCCAAAGTCAACGATGTCTTTTACAAGGTTTGCGTGATATCTAAGTGCTCTACCGTGTCTTACAACGTCACCTGTTCTCTCTTTAATTTTTTGAGTGTAATCAACACCAAGCTCAACTTGATCAAAGAAGAAGTTCTCAAGGTTTCTAGCTACTCTAACGCCAAAAAAGTTGTGGTCTTTTATGCGTAGGTTTCCTTCTGGATGTACACCACCAATAGTTGGAGTGATCTCGTAGTTGTATGCTGCATTAGATGCAAAAACCGCTGTTGCGGCAACCATAGCTAAAGCAATCTTTTTCATAATAGAATTCCTTTCAAATAGGGATTTTTAATGTTGACTATAATTTTACCTAAATAAAAATAAATCAACTTTAAATTATAACCAAATTCTTAATGTAAATCTGAAATTTACATAACCTAAATTTTGCAAATGCAAAAGCACTTGCAAAAAACCATTAACGTTTAGAGAATTGTGGGCTTCTTCTAGCCTTTCTTCTACCAAATTTCTTACGTTCAACAACACGAGAATCTCTAGTTAGCAAGCCTTTTGGTTTAAGCGCTGCTCTAAAATCAGCATCCATGTCAGCTAAAGCACGTGAAATGCCGTGCCTTAAAGCTTCAGCCTGTGCTGAATAACCGCCACCTAAAGTTGTAGCTACTACGTCTATTAAACTCTCTTGTTTTGTTACTAAAAGTGGTTGAATAACTTTAAGCTTGATAGCCTCGTGACCGCCAAGCCAAGTGTTAAGATCCATACCATTTACTACGATTTTACCGCTTCCAGACTTTATCCAAACCTTTGCTACGGCAGTTTTTCTTTTACCAGTTGCATAAACTTTTGCCATAATTATTTTCCTTCTTTTTTAGCTATTTGTGCCGTATGAGGATGCTCACTGCCAGCATAAACTTTTAGTTTTTTTATCATCTCTCTTCCAAGTTTTGTCTTTGGAAGCATGCCACGAACAGCTAATTTAAATAGTTTTTCTGGCTTATTTGCTATCAAATCGCCAAATTTCTCGCTCTTTACGCTGCCAAAATATCCTGAGTGTCTGTGATAAAGTTTATCTTCAGCTTTGTTATTACCAGTAAATTCTACTTTTGAAGCATTTATGATGATAACATAGTCGCCACAATCTACGTTTGGCGTGAAGCATGGTTTGTTTTTGCCACGAAGTATAGTTGCTACCTCAGTTAGCAATCTACCAAAGCGCTTACCAGCTGCATCAACTACGATCCAGTCTCGCTTAACTTCGTTTGGCTTTGTTATTTTTGTCATTTTCTTACCTTTGCCAAGTTAATTTTTGAGTTGTGATTGTATTTAAACAATGCTTTGATAAAGCTTAAATTAAGTAGCGTTTAAACTTCAATATATGAAATTTTGCCTTCAAGTGCATAGAAAATGACGGCGATTATACTATGTTTTTCATAAAATTTAGCGAGCGCATCTTTATACTCTTTTACTTGCTTTTTGTTCTCTTCTATATTTTTATCTGTCGTTTTATAATCAATAACGCAAATTTCACGCTCATTAAAGCAAAAAAGATCCATCTGTTTTAGCTCATTTTTTACTTTAAATGGCTGCTCTTTATAAATTTCTTTGCCCTTTATGCACTCTATAAATTTTGGCTCATTTATAAGCATTTTTGCCCTAGAAAAGACATCCTCAAGTGCTTCAAGTGGCAAAAATTTATGAAATTTATTTAGCATCAAATTTTTAGCTTTTTCTAGTGAAATTTCATCAAATTTCTCGCTCATCTCAAGCAGATAGTGAAACGCCAGGCCAAAATATATCGCGCTTAAATTTTTCCCGCTCGTCTTTTGCTCTTTTGCCTCAATCTCTTGCCTCTCTATCTTTAAAATTTCAGGCATTTTTTCATCTTTTTTTAGCTCTTTTTGCTCGCTCCTGCTAGGCAAAATTTTGCCAAAGCTAAACTCTTTTAGATCAAGGTAGTCGTTTGCTTCGCTCTTGTCGCTTTTTGTGTAAAATGAAAAAAAGCTTGGGCTACTTCCGCTTGGGACGGCTTGTTTGATGATGATGAGCGACTTTGTGGCTCTTGTGAAAGCAACATAAATTTTATTGATATTTTCTTGCTTTTCAAGCTCTTTCATCTGCTCCAAAACGCTTGCATAGTCGCTATCAAAATTCTCTCTGCCTGAAATTTTACTCTTTACGATCCACTCGCCCTTTTCGCTGTATTCGGTGATGAAATTTGAGTCATCGCCCCTGCCCTTGCCCATCATATCGCAAACTATGACGTGAGCAAACTCAAGCCCCTTTGACTTATGCACGGTCATCACTCTAACGCCGTCGCTACTTTTTGGACTGATTTTAGAGCTAAAGCTTTCAAGGTTAAATATAAAATCACTTAAATTTTTATACCCCGCGCTTAGCTCAAAAAGCCTTAAAATATCAACATCAGCCATGCTTATGCCTAAATTTTTAGCTAGGTAAAATAGGCTATTTGTCGCGCTCACTTCTGGCTTTATGTTTAGTTTTTTAACATTTGCATTTACTAGCGCTTTTACATTTTTCTCATAAATTTCTTCACTAAAAAGGCAAAATTTCGCATACTCGATGATCGCAGCGACAAGCGGCGTTCTTTTTAGCTCCAAAGTGCCTTCATTGATGCTTTTTATCCCTGCGCTACTAAGCACTTCTGAGATGAGGCTAATGTCACTATTTTTCCAGCAAAGCACGGTTATGTCGCTTGCATTTACGCCAGCTTTTAAAAGCTCGCTTGCTTGCGAAACGACCGCACCTGCGATATCTTCATCACTTAGCACACGCAAGTAGCCGTAGTCGTCTTTTTCTACTTCAAAGTATGCACACTCGCCACTTACCTCGTAGCTTAGCGTCTCATCTTTTTTAGCTGGCTCTTGTGGCTCAAAGCTAAGCCCATATCTATGATAAATTTCTTCAAAAACGGCGTTATTAAATTTCACCAAAGCCTTTAGACTGCGGTAGTTGCTTGGCAAATTTTCTATATCTATCTGACTAAAATCATCTCCAAGCTTGTCAAAAAGCTCCTTTTTGCCACCCCTAAATTTATAGATGCTCTGCTTCGTGTCGCCCACGTAAAAGAAGCTTCCAAGCCCGTTTTGTCCGTATCCAGAGACGATTTCAGCGATGAGCGGTAAGATGATCTCATACTGGATCACGTTTGTATCTTGAAACTCATCGACTAAGAGGTGATTTATCCTGCCATCAAGCCTAAAATAAAGCGCCTCTTTGTCTAAGCTTTGCACCAAAAGCTTAAAAACCAGCTTGTTTATATCAGCAAAACTTAGCGCATTTATCTCCTTGTTTAGCTCTAAATTTGAAGCCTTATAAAGCTTTAATAGCTTGCTAAAGCCACTTAGCCTATACTTTTCGACTTCTAAAATGTAGTTTTTCGCTGCCTCTTTTAGCTCACAAAAAAGCCTATCAAGCTCTGGGGTGTAAATTTTGCTAAAAGTGCGGTAGTCTAGGCTTTGCCTAGCAAAAACTTTACTCTTAAATAGCTCAAATAAATTCTGCTCGCCAAATGTCTTTTTAGCCACATCGCTAGCGCCATTTTGCAAGGCTATATGCTCATTTATCGCCCTTTGCGCCGCCCTTACTTTGCTATCATCTGGATAGCTTGCGCCACTATCTTTTAGCTCGCCGCCAAAGCTCTCATAAAATTTCGCCAAAGTCTGCGAAAAGCTAGCCTCTTTTTGGCTTGAGATGATCATCATTAAGGCTAGCTCGCTAAGAATCTTTTTATCCTTGCTCGCCTCTTTTACAAATTTTTTCCACGCCATATCTTGCAAGCTATCTTGCACGCTGTAATCAGGGCTAAGCCCTAAATTTTGGCTAAATTTCTTTAAAATCCCAGAGAAAAACGCATCAAATGTATAAATTTTTAGCTCACTTTGCAAAAAGACGCCAAGGCGCTCATCTCGCCTTTTTATCGCCTCGTCTTGGCTTATATCAAGCTCCGCGCACACCGCTTCAAGCTCGCCTTTTTTGTTTTGCAAGTCCAAAAAAGTGGCGATTATGCGCTCTTTCATCTCGTTTGCTGCCTTTTTTGTAAAAGTTAGAGCGACGATCTCGTTTATATTTTCGCCTCGAAGCACCAAAGCGATGTAACGAACGCTTAGCGCAAAGGTTTTACCGCTTCCAGCGCTTGCTTTTAGGGCTAAAAAATTTTTCATAACTCTCTCCTGCAAAGTGTAGCGTATTCGCAAAATGCGCAAGCACCGCTCTTTCTCTCAAAATTTATCTTGGTTTTGTTTATGCCTTTTAGCTTTTCTATCTCGCCGTTTAGATCCTCTACGTTTTTTTTAGAGCTAACTAAGCTAGGCTCGTTTTTTAGGGCATAGTAAGCACTTCGCACCTTGCCTCCGTAAAGTGCTTCGTAAAAGGCAAGCTGGAGCGAATTTACATTTGCCTCACCTGTTTTATAATCAAGTATAAGCACATCGCCGTTTGCGCCAACGTCGATCCTATCGATAAATCCCTTTATCTGCACGCCGCAAAACTCGCTTTGCACCTCTTTTTCGCACTCAAGCACCCTAAAACCAGCTCTTAAACGCTCGTTTTCATAAATTTCGTACTCTTTAAATTTATGCGTCCAAATTTCAAACTCAAGTGGCGTAAGATTTTGCGTTGCTAGCATCTCTTTAAAAACGGCTAGATCAAAGGTGTTATTTTGCTTATAAAATTCGCTCGTGTAATACTCAAAAAGTGCGCTATGAACGCTATTTCCTTGTTTTGTGCCAAGCTCTTTTGCTACGCCTTTTGCAGGCTTTATGTCAGCTATCTTTGTGTAGTAGTATTTTCTTGGGCAGGTTAGAAATAAATTTAGCGTCGAAAACGAGAGTGGGTTTGTGAAAAAATCATGCTCTAAAATAACCTCATCGTCACTTAAATTTAAGCTCGCCTCTCCCTTTAAAAATAGCTTCAAATAGGCCTCGTCGCTAAATTTTTCATCTTTTATCGTTTTAAAATTTTTTAAAAATCTTGAAGGTATGCTCTCCTCATTTACGCAGCAGCTTATCGCCACTTTTTTGGCGTTATTTATGAGGCTTTCGTAGTAAAATCTCTGCAAATTTTCACGCTCCACATAGCTTATAAGCCCCGCTTTTTGCCTCACTTTTGAGTTTAAAAACATCTCGTTTGCGCTTCTTGCGGGGATGAAGTTGTCGTTAAAATCAACTATGATAACGCCATCAAATTTCATCCCACGGCTCTCTAGCATACCCATGACGCTGATCTTTCCGCCGCCCACGTCATCGATGCTTAGGCGCGAGATATTTAGCAAGAAAATTTCACTTAGCTGCTTTAAGCTAAAGCTAAAATACCTGCATAAATTCTCCATCCTAAAAAGCTCAAGTGCGAGCTTCTCTTCACATCTTGGCTCATTTTCAAGCACCAAAAGCTCATCTATTAGCTCTTTAAATTTGCCAAATTCACACGCCTCAAAATAGCTAGCCTTAAATTTCTCAAAAAGCTGCTCGCTAACGCCAAATTCGCTCAAAATAAAGCCAAGCTCCTCGTAGCTCTCACACTTGCTTTGATCAAAAACTGGGCTTGCTTCTTCGTTGATCGCTCTTGTGATGTAGTAAAGTGCTTCATAAAATTTTGTATTTTTAAAGCTCTCGCCCATGGCGTAGTTGAAAATTTTAGCGCCATCATGAAGCCTTAAAATCTCGCTAAAGCTCTCATCTGGCAAGATGACAGCGATGTTTTCAGGCTTTATGCCCTCGCGCACAAACTCGCTCGCCTTTGCAATAGCGTAAGCGCACTGCAAGCTTCTTGTGGCGAAATCTCTTACTAAAACTGGCTCAAATTTTGTGATATTTTCTAAGCAGACTAGCTCATTTGTGTTTAAATTTAGCTCATATTTTTTATAGTTTTCAAACTCGTTAATGGCTGAAATTTGCCTTATCTTTTCGATTAGTTTTTTATTAAAAACGCTAGTTTGAAAGATGATCTTTAGCGTTGTTAGTTTTGAGATTTTTTCTAAAATTTCCCACTCAAACTCACTTAAAATGCCGTCAATATGCAGTGAAATTTCACTAAAACTTTTTATGTAAGCTTCGTTTATGGAGTAAATTTTTGGCAAGGTTATATCATCATAAAGATCTTCTTTATCAAGCAAGCTCTCATACTCTTTTAAAACCGCTTCAAGTATGCTTAGATGCTCCTCAAAATCAGCATAAATGTCGTTAAATTTTATCTCAGCAATGCTCTTTTTGCTGATAGCAAGCTCTTTAAAAAACGAAAAAAGATAATCGTTGTTTTTCAAAAACTCAAAAAACTCAGTTGGTATTTTAAGCACCGAGTTTGCCTCTTTGACGCCGGCACAGGCTCTGTTCATAAGCACCAAAGCGTAGGTGCTATCGCACTCAAAGCGGCCATTTACAAAAACAGCCTTTTTATAAAACTCGGCGATACTTAGACTTTTTGGGATTAGCTCGTCATTAAAACCAGCGTTAAATTCCCTGATCTTACGCGAGTTTGTAAAAACGAAAAGTTGATTTAGATTGCGCATTTTACTCTCTTAAATTTTTAAAAAATGATAGCCAAAAGCTGATAAAAGAGCGCTTTTTCTCACTTAAGGCAAGCTTTGAAAATTTTTCTAAATTCTTTAAAAATTTAAGCCTTAAACTGCTGGGGGATACAATTTAAAAAAGGAGAAAAAATGCATAAAGAGTTAAACAGATCTGGCTTTTACTACGGCTTTCC
>CAUSWS010000072.1:0-6912 GCA_963535265.1 uncultured Campylobacter sp.
TAAAAATAGAAAAGAACTTTTTGAAGTTATAGAAAATGGATTAAATTTAAAGGAAAACAAAGAAAGTTTATATGTAAATGATACATATAAAGAATTAATAAAGCTCTTTGAAAAACTATCAGAACAAGAAATTCAATACTATATCCTGGATATAAAAACAAGAATTTTAAAAAAAGAAATAGATAAATGAATAAAAGAGATGTAGCCGAATTTATCGGCAAAGATATAAGAACTATATATAACTGGGAAAAAACTAACCCCAATCTATACAAAATACTAGAATTTTACTTTCAAAAAGAAAGTGAAATAAATCCAACGCATAAAGAGCTACTAGAGCTATTTGATAAGTTAAGTGAAATAGAACAACAATTTTATTTATCAGACATAAGAGCAAGAATACTAAAAAAAGAAATAGGATAATAAAGTAAGACTTCAAATCCCTCTCTGTCCGCCACCAATACAATGTTTTTCTTTCCAACCCTCCCCCATAAATTTCATTGTTTTGGCTATATTTCTTATTTTGAATTTGGTTTTTTAGTTTAGGTAATTAAAAATAAATTTAAAAATTATAAGAATTTATAAAAAATGGGCGATTGCTCGCCCTTTAAATTAGTTTTTGCGTGTATTTGCGTCTGGAGTGAAAAGTGGCTTATCAAGAAGTTTGAAGTCACCTATAAATTTCTGACCCTCTTCGCTTGTAGCCCATTTTATAAATTTCTCTGCATTTTCGATGTCAGTTTTAGGGCAGTGTTTTGGATTTACTGCGATTAGAGAGTAGAAGTTTTTAAGATCGTTGTCGCCCTCGTTGATGATGACCATCTCAGGATGACCTTTTTGGTTTGCTTCATATTTAATGTAAGTACCGCGGTCAGTAAATGTAACGCCTTTTTGCTCAGCAGCGGCATTTATCGTAGCTAGCATGCCTTGACCTGTTTGCATATACCAGCTATCTTTTTCAGGGACTTCGCCAGCGATCTTTTTCCAGATGCCTTTTTCTTTATTATCTGTGCCTGATTTGTCGCCACGTGAGAAGAATTTGATACCATCTTTTTTGATAAGCTCAAAGCTTTGTTTTATATCTTTACCTTTAAATTTATCAGCGATAGACTTGTCAGCGATAACGACGAAGTCATTGTACATTACAGCATTTCTTTTTAAGCCAAAACCTTTTTCTACAAATTCTTTCTCAACTTTTGGTGAGTGAACGAAAAGTATGTCAGCGTTGCAGTCTTCGCCAAGCTTTAAAGCTGCGCCTGTACCAACAGCTGTCCATTTTACATCAACGCCTGTTTTAGCCTTATAAACTGGGTAGATCGCATCAAGCAAGCCAGTGTTATCTGTACTTGTTGTAGTTGCCATGATTAGTTCATTGTCAGCGCCAAACGCCAAAACTGCGGCTGCTAGTGAGCCTAAAATAATCTTTTTCATTTTTCTCCTTTTTAGAAAATGTGGTATTATAGCATATTAAAATAATATGAATAAAAAAAATTAGGAATAATATTTGGATTTTTTACTTAATGGCTTTACAGAAGCCTTTAATCTACTTCTAAACGGCAATCTTGAAACATATTCAGCCATCAAGGCTACCCTTTACACGTCAAGCGTATCGATACTTTTTGCCGTTCTTATAGGCTTTCCACTTGGTTTTTCGCTTGGTTTTTACGACTTTAAGGGGCGCAAAATTTTACGCCTGCTAAGTGACACGGCCCTTGCCATGCCAACGGTTGCTATTGGCCTTATTTTATATGCATTTATCACGAGAAATGGCCCGCTTGGTAGCCTAAATTTACTATTTACGCTAAAAGCAGTCATGCTAGGTCAGTTTGTGCTAGCCCTTCCTATCATCATCTCGCTTACTGCAAGCGTGGTTGAAAATATGGAGAAAAAGCACTATCTAACTATCCTAAATTTACGCCTATCAGCCCCAAAGCTAGTTTTTTGCGTGCTTTATGAGCTGCGCTACGCCCTCATGGTCGTCATCGCCACTGCTTACGGCAGGATAGTGGCTGAAGTTGGCGTTGCTATGATGATAGGTGGCAATATCAAGTATTTTACCCGCACGATCACCACGGCCGTTTCGCTTGAGACAAATAAGGGCGAATTTGCCATGGGTATAGCGCTTGCTATGGTTTTGATATTTATCGCATTTTTAGTAAATTTAGCGATCTTTGCGCTAAGAAAACTAGACAAGTAGGAGCAAATTTTGATAAAGATAAGAAATTTACACCTAAGCTACGGCAAAAACGAGATCCTAAATATCCCAAGCCTTGATATAAATACTAAAAAAATAACTGCTCTAATGGGCAGCAACGGCAGCGGCAAAAGCACGCTAATAAGAGTGCTCTCGCGATTGCAAAGCCCAAATGGTGGCGAAATTTCACTATGGAGAGAGAGCAAGCCAAGCCTTGAAATGCTGCGTAAAATTTGCGTTTTACTGCCTGAACCTGCCCTTTTAAAAAGAAGTGTAAGAGAAAATTTCAAAGCCATCTTAAAAAGTAGAAATTTACTAAGCGAATTTGATGAGCGAACTAGCGAAGCGCTCGCTCTTGTAGGACTTGATGAGAAGTTTTTAAACAAGCGCCACTTTGAGCTAAGCTCTGGGCAGACGCAACGCATCGCATTTGCTTTGGCACTTTCTTTAAGAGCGCCATTTTACCTGCTTGATGAGCCGACAAATAGCGTTGATATCGGCACTTCAAAGCTCTTTAGCAAGGCTATAAATTTGATGCACGAGAAATATGGCTGCGGCTTTGTCATCGCAAGCCACGACGAAAAGTGGCTTAGTATGCTAGCAAACGAGTGCGTGTTTTTGCACAAGGGCAGAGTCTGCGAGTTTGAATATAAAAATATTTTTGAGATAGAGGCTGGCATGCTAAGCTTTGGCGATGATATAAAGCTAAATTTACCTTCAAATTTCAAAGGTAAAAGCAAGATCACAATTAATCCAAGCAAGATAAAAATTTCTAAAACAGGTGGTGAGGGTCAAATTTCAGGCTATCTACACTCGGCTTCGCTATACATGGGCAACGAAAAGCTTTTGAAGGTAAAAGTTGGCGACTTTTTGATCAAAATTTTTAGCCACGATGATGAAATTACAAAGATCGGCGAGCGAGTATTTTTAGAATTTGAAGATGGCTCGATGCTAGCTTTGGCGTAAAATTTACTTCCACTTTTTAAATTTAGCCCAAAAATAAAAATGGATATCAAAAAAGAGCTAAATTTTAATAATCCTGCTAAAAAATCATATCTTACATAATTCCCTAAAAATGGCGTTTTTAAATATGCAATTAAGGCATATTTAAGCTTTTTTTAACTTTTCTAATTTATTTTATTTTAAGCCACATTAATAAGGCAATTAATTGTATAGTTGCATTGTCATTAAAAAACTATTTAAGGAATAAGGTGAGCACAAAAGAGGAATTTGCAGCTGGCAGAAAACTTTACTACGCTACTTTCTCTAAATTCTTCGTATTTAGTGAAGATGAAAAGAGATTTGATGGTCTTAGTAAAATGCTTGATCTCATAGAAGAATACAGCCTAAACGATGAAGTCTTGCATGCTGCTACTAATATAAAAAGTAAATTTAATGAAAAAAATCCAGAGAATTTGATCACCGAATTTGATGACATTTTTCACACTCCGCCAAGTCCGCTTCGAAACTCACTATCTTTTTACGATGAGGGATATGAGGTGGGTCATGCTTGCGCTGATGTGCGTAAAATTTTGGCTAAGACAAACATTAGAAGAGATGAAAGTAAATTTAAAGAGAATGAAGATAACGTGGGCTTTGTCTTTACACTTATGAACGAATTTATCGGTAAATTTGACGAGTGCGAAGAGGAGCTTTTTAAAAATATTATAAATCCAAACATTGATGAGTTTATAGAGAATTTATATGAGCATAAAAATAGTGAAATTTACAAGGATGTAGCCGTTTTGCTAAACGAATTTATCGCATTTGAGCGTGTGGCACTAAACTCACCAAAACCAGTCAAGATAGACCACAAAAAGAGCGATGGTCTTTCAAGATCTGAAAGCATAAGAAGAGAAAAAAATAGGATAAGAAAACTAAGAACGGAGGGTACATATGCAAAATAGACGCGAATTTCTAAAAAAAGTCGGTCTAGTTGGCGCTGTAGCAGCAAGTGGTGCGGTAGCAGCAAATGCTAATGAAAATTTAAAATCAGGAAAGAGTAAAAAGACAGAAGTGCTTTATAAAAGAAGCAAAAACTGGGAACTTTACTACAAACAAGCAAAATAAAATTTGATAGAAATTTAAGAAAGGATGAAAATGTCTGAAGCTAGATTGAACACTACGCCAAACAATATCGGCCGTAGATCGTTTTTAAAAATGGCTGCATTAGCAAGTACTTGTGGTGCGGCAGGCTTTGCAGCAAGCAATGTCACAAGAGAAGCAACAGCTCAAGAGGTGGCAAACCCATTTCCAGACTCAAAAATAGTAAAAACTGTCTGCACAGTTTGCTCTGTAGGATGCGGAGTGCTAGCAGAGGTAGAAAATGGTGCATGGGTACGTCAAGAAGTAGCACAAGATCACCCAGTAAGTGCTGGTGGTCACTGCTGTAAAGGTGCAGACGTTATCGATATGGTGCGCTCACACTGCCGTGTAAAATATCCGATGAAAAAAGTTGGTGGCAAGTGGCAACGCATCTCTATGACGCAAGCACTTGACGAGATCGGCGCAAAGCTAAAAGCTTACCGCGAGAAAAATCCAGAGCAAGTAATGTTCTTAGGATCAGCAAAAGATAGCAACGAGCAGAGCTACTACATCAGTAAATTCTCTGCGATGTTTGGGACAAACAACCTAGATCACCAAGCTAGAATTTGACATAGCGCAACAGTCGCCGGTGTGGCGAATACGTGGGGTTATGGAGCTATGACAAATCACCTTGGAGATATCCAAAATGCGAAATCTATCTTTATAATCGGCGCAAATCCAGCAGTAAATCACCCAGTTGGCTTTAGGCACTTTTTAAAGGCAAAAGAAAATAATGGCGCAAAACTAATCGTTGTCGATCCAAGATATACAAGAACTGCAGCAAAGGCTGATTATTTCGCACAAATTCGCCCAGGCACAGACATACCATTTATGTACGGCATGATAAATCTCATCTTTGAAAATGGCTGGGAAGATAAGAAATTTATAGACGAGCGCACTTACGGCATCGATGAGATACGCAAAGAAGCTGCAAAATGGACACCAGAAGTCGTTGAAGATGTGACTGGAGTGCCAGCTGCAACGCTAAAAGAGATCACAGAAGTCTATGCTAAAAACCGCCCTGGCTCAGTCGTTTGGGCGATGGGTCTAACTCAGCACACAATAGGCAGCTCAAATACTCGTATAGCTCCGATCTTGCAACTAGTACTTGGCAACATGGGCGTAAGTGGCGGCGGATGTAACATCCTAAGAGGCCACGATAACGTTCAAGGTGCTAGCGACATGGCAAACGCACCTGATAGCTTGCCTGGATACTACGCTAAAAACGAAGGCACTTGGAAGTACTTCGCTAAGATGTGGAAAGTAGACTACGAGTGGCTACAAGGCAACTTCGTAAAACCAGAGTGGATGTTTAAACCAGGATTTACCCTAGCTCGCTGGTGGGCTGGCGTGCTTGATGGCAAAGATGGCAACGACGCTATTGAAAACGCAGGCGATAGCCTAAAAGCTCTTGTAGTTATAGGTAACGGCATAACATCTACTGCACAGCAAGCAAAGGTTCAAGAGGGTCTTGACGGACTTGAGCTTTTAGTACTTATGGATCCATTTGTAAATGATGCTGGTGTTATCACTAATAAAAAAGATGGCGTTTATCTTCTCCCAGCAGCAACTCAATACGAAACTAGCGGCACAGTCGTAGCCACAAATAGAAGTGGTCAATGGAGAAGCCAAGTATGCAAGCCACTTTATGAGAGCATGCCAGATCATGAAGTTTTATTTGAACTAGCTAAACGCATAGGTTTCTATGACGAGCTAACTCGCACTATAAGGGGCGCTGATGGCAAGATAGAGTGGCCAGAAGCTGCTACACGTGAGATAGCAAATATCGTAAAAAGCATCGGTCTTACAGGCTGGACACCTGAGCGCCTAAAACGCCACCAAGAGAACTGGGATAAATTTGATGAAAAAACACTTATGGGCAAAGAGGGCACTGACGTAGCTGGTGAGTATTACGGCTTGCCATGGCCTTGCTGGAGCGAAAAACATCCAGGTAGTCCAAATTTATATGACATAAGCAAACCAGTAATGCAAGGTGGTATGGGATTTAGAAACCGCTTTGGTTTAGAGCACAACGGTGTTAGTCAGCTAGCAGCAAGTGGCTCAGCACCAACTGGAGGCGTTCAAGGTGGCGGATATCCTGAGATAACTAAGAAAAACATAGAAGAAGTACTTGGTATCACGCTAACAGATGAAGAGCGCGAGAAAATGGGTGCTACATGGGCGACTGACGGCAGTGGCATAATCGCTGAAAAATGTATGCAAAAAGGCATAGCTCCATACGGCAATGCACGTGCTAGAGCGATAGTTTGGACATTTGTTGATCAGATCCCTCAGCACAGAGAGCCGATCCACTCACCAAGACCAGATCTAGCCAAGAAGTATCCAAGCTTTAAAGATAAAGCAAAACAATACCGCGTTGATACCAAATTTGAAAGCTTGCAACAAAGTAAGGACTTCTCGAAAGAATTCCCGATAAATTTGACTACCGGACGCCTTGTAAACTTCAGCGGTGCTGGTATGGAGACGCGTGCTAGTAAGTATCTATCGCGCATTACACCTGAGATGTTTGCCGACATCCACCCAGAGCTAGCGGCTAAACATGGCATTAAAAATTGGGATTTTGTTTGGGTTCATTCACCTGAGGGCACTAAGATCAAGGTTCGCGCAAGGATCGT
>CAUSWS010000073.1:0-6912 GCA_963535265.1 uncultured Campylobacter sp.
CTAATCGCACGTTTTAAAATAGAATCACAAAAGTAAGGTTTGACTAAATTTTCAAAAAGCGTAATAAATGTAAATTTCATGAATTTTCTAAGATATCTTTAGCGCCTTTTACCAAAATCTCTCCGATTTCCAAATTTACACTTTCGATAAAATGCCCCAAATATGGAATGTAGAAATTCTTTGGTTTGCCAGCCACGATAAGCTCTTCATCTGTTTTTATGTATAAAAGTGAATTTGCAAAATTATCTTGGATATCTTCTACAATACCCAAAATTTCACCATTTTCTACAACTTTTAATCCAATAATATCAAACTGAAAAAATTCATCTTTTTTTAATTTACAGTTTTTTCTAGTAAGCTCTTTTGTAGTGTAGATGGTTCTATTTACAAGTATTTTGGCAAGATCTAAGTCATCAAAATTTTCAAACAAAACCAGCTCTTTTTGTCTGTTATAGTCTTTTATGATGAGCTGATCATTGTTTTTATCAAAAAAGGTTGCGCCTTTTTTAAATTGATCTGGGAAGTCGCTCTTGTTGTGAAGCTTTAAATAGCCCTTTAAGCCAACACATCTCCCGATGGTAGCGACTTCAACAATATCACTATTCAATAGCTTTTACCGTTACTCTATAACTTGTATTGTCTTTGGCTTTACAGCCAATAATAACGGTCTTTATGGCATTTATCATTTTGCCGTCTTTACCGATAAGTTTTCCAGTATCAACCTTATCAGCGCTTATGATGATCTCGACAAAATTTTCACCAAGCTCTTGACGCTCGATAGTTACCTTTTCAGGAAAATCAGCTATCAGCTTGGCGTATTCGTATAAAAAATTTTCAACCATTATTTTGTAATTTGCGCAACTCTATCGCTAAGTTTAGCGCCGACGCTTTTCCAGTAATCCAATCTCTCTTTGTTGAAATTTATAACATTTGGCTCAACCATAGGGTTGTAATAACCAATGCTCTCTATCCAACCGCTGTCGCGTCTTTTTCTGCTATCTGTAACAACTATACGATAAAAAGGTCTTTTTTTGCGTCCCATTCTTGTTAGTCTTACTACTGTTGCCATATTATATTCTCCTCTTGTTTTTAAATAAAGCTTAAATTTAGATAACAAATATCCAAATTTAAACCATTTTATCAAACAGGTCTTTTTAAATTTGCTTGTGAAAGCATATTTGCAAGTCCCTTTGCTCCGCCCTTTCCTGAAAATTTCTTAGCAAGCTTTGAAGCATTTTCAAACTGCTTTAAAAAGCGATTTACCTCTACTTGAGATAGTCCAGAGCCAGCTGCCAAACGCCTTTTTCTGCTATTGTTTAAAAGGTCTGGATTTTCACGCTCTTTTTGCGTCATAGAGTTTATCATAGCCTTAATATGCAAAATTTCTTTTGAATTATCAAGGTCTATATCTTTTATCTGATTTGCAATATTTGAAAGTCCAGGTATCATCCCCATTAAAGATTTCATACTACCAAGCTTTTTAACGCTTTCCATTTGATCCAAAAAGTCATTAAAGTTAAACTGACCTTTTTTTATCTTTTGATTTAGACGTTTTGCCTCTTTTTCATCAATAATAGTCGATGTTTTCTCGACCAAAGTAGCTAAGTCGCCCTCACCCATTATGCGGCTTACGATGCGGTCTGGTATAAAGCTCTCAATATCAGCTACTTTCTCGCCAGTACCAACAAATCTAAGTGGAATATTTAGCTGTTTTGCGATGCTAATAGCTACGCCACCCTTTGAGTCAGAGTCAAATTTAGAAAGGATAACTCCAGAAATTCCTAAAATTTCATTAAAACTTGTAGCTGTCTTTACGGCGTCTTGACCACTCATGGCGTCAGCTACATAGAAAATTTCATGTGGATTTATCGCATTTTTTACATCTTTTATCTCTTGCATCAACTTTTCATCGATCGCAAGACGACCAGCAGTATCCACTAAAAGCACGTCATAAAGGCCGCTTTTTGCTTTTTCTAGTGCCTCTTTTGCTACTTTTATAGGGTTGTTTTCATTTTCTATATAAAAAAGATCGATCTCGTTTGCAACGCAGAGCTGTCTTAGCTGCTCAACCGCCGCTAATCTTTGCAAGTCGCAAGCCGCAACTAAAACTTTTTTCTTTCTTAGTTTTAGATAGTTTGCAAGCTTGATAGTCGTCGTTGTTTTACCGCTACCTTGTAAGCCAGCCATCAAAACAATGGTCGGTGCAACTGGCGCATAGACAAAGCTTTGGTTGCCAGGAGCTGTTAAGATAGTCGTTAAATTTGACTTGATCGCATCTAGGAAATTCTTTTGACCAACGCCAGTTTGCTTTAGTTCGCTTTCGATAGACGCGAGTAGATCTTTGGTGACTTTATGGTGAACATCAGCTTTTAAAAGAGCTTTTTTGAGCACGTCAAGTGCGTTTTTTAGAGCTTTTTCATCATCTACAAAACGTATCTTGCTAACGGCTAATCTAAAAGACTCGCTAATTTGTTCGAACACTAATCACCTTTCTAAGTTGTTATTAAAGGGCGTATATTACTAAATAATTTCTTTATTGCTCTTTAAATTTCAAATTTATTAGATAGCTCAAATCCAAGAGAGTTAAATTCTTTTGGGATCGGCGCTTTAAATTTATAGTTTAAAATGGCGATAGAATAGGCATGTAAAAACATTCTATTTGCCCTATTTTTGCCGTATTTCTCATCGCCAACTATCGGTAAATTTAAGCTGGCTAGATGCACCCTTATCTGGTGCGTTCTACCTGTTTTTATGACAACTTTTACAAGCGTTTTTTTGCCTGCAACCATGAGCGGTGAAATTTCACTGATCGCCTCTTTGCCATCTTTTGATATCTTTGAAAAGGCACCATTTTTATTTTTTATCGTTAAGATCGGCTCATTTACGACCACTTCCTCGCTCATGATACCCCTAACTGCCGCCACGTAAATTTTCTCAACCTTCATCTTTTTAAACTCATTTATGGCAAGGCTCGCAAATTCGTCATTTTTTACAAGAAGTAGCACGCCACTTGTGTCTTTATCGAGCCTGTGAAGAAGTGGAAATTTATACATTTGGCTGATTTTTTCGCTAGTTATGGCAGCTGGTTTATTAATTGCTATTAAATTTTCATCTTCAAAGATAACGCTTGGCTTTGGCATATCTTCGACGTTAAATTTAGTATTTTCGCTCATTAGCGCACGAGCGATCATCACCTTTTGCCCCTTGGCATAGACTAGTCCGCTGTCGATTAGCTCCTTTGCCTCGTTGTTTGAGATATTTTTTTGTTTGGCTAAAATTTTATACGCTTTTTCTTCGCTCATAAAGTGCTCCTTATATCTTCTATGATCGCATCAGCGCTGGCCTGCACGGCGATCTTGCTCTTTTTGGCCTCACTACCCATTATGCCGCCTATCTCGCTTACCTTTGCGATATAGATATTTTCAACTAGGCCAAATAACGCCTTTTGATTAAATATAAACTCGCCACTAATTATCACTGGGTTAAATTGCGCGCACTCGATTGGATTATGCCCGCCGATATTTGGCACAAAACTGCCTCCAAGCACGACTATATCACTAATAGCATAGACATTTACAAGCTCGCCTAAAGTGTCAAGCAAATTTACCTTTGCTTCAAATTTATGTGTTTGGCTAAATTTTGCAAAGTTAAAGCCATACTTTTTAGCGTAATCGCTTGCAAGTTTTTCCACCTCTGCAAATCTCTCAGGGTGGCGTGGTGCGATGATTAATAGATCGTTTTCTTTTAAATTTAAATTATCTAAAATCATCTCTTCTTCGCCCGTATGCGTGCTTGCTAGCACGATCACTCTAGCTTTTGGCTTTTCATAAACTCTACTCACGCTTGGCAAAAATGCAGCTTTTATGTTGCCAACGACCTCTATTTCACCCACTCCAAGCGACTTTAGCCTCTCTTTATCAAGCTCACTTTGGGTGTAAATTTTATCTATAAATTTAAAAAGATATCTGTAAAAAAAGCTAAATTTCAAGTAGTTTTTATAGCTTCTATCTGAAATTCTTGCGTTTATAAGGATCACGCGACTGCCTTTTAGCTTCGCCATGAAAACTAGCATGAGCCAAAGCTCAGCCTCAAAAATTACTAAAATTTTGCTCTTTTTTAACCAAAATGGCAAGAAAATTTCAAATGGCAAAAATCTTGTGTTAGAACAAATTTTACTTGCCGCTTCAAAGCCAGTATTTGTCACCACGCTTATGGCCTTGCTGTCAAATTTTTGCATCAAAGGCTTAAGCGCTTGCACCTCGCCAAACGAGCAAGCGTGAAAATGCACATCTGCATCTTTAAATTTAGGGTTATTAAATAGAAAAAAACGTGCTGGGATTGATCTATGATATTTTTTTTTGAAACTTAATAAAAGTAGAAAAATAGCCCCAAAAAAATAGAGTATTGAGGCTAAAAAATAATATATTATTATCACGAAATGTGTTATTGCTCTTGTTTATACAAAATTCTGCCACAATGCGGGCAAGTGACGATGTCTTCGCCTTTTACAACCGCAGAGAAAGTTTTATCATTTATCTGCATAAAGCAACCATAACAAGCTTGTTTTTTGACTGGTACAACGGCTGTGTTGTGAGCCCATTTTCTGATCTTTTCGTAAAATGCTAAGATCTTTTGATTCATCGCAGCGACAAGCTTATCTTTTTTAGCATATACCTCTTTGCGCTCTTTTTCGATCTTTTCAAGCTCAGATGAAACCTCGCTTTTTATCTTTTCTAAATTTCCTTCAAGCTCTGTTTTTTTAACATTTAGCTCATCTTTTTGAGCATTTTTATTGTCTATTAGTTTTTCAAGTCTAGCGATCTCTTCATTTGCTGCTTCAAGTTGTTCTTTTGCGATGTCTTCTTCAAGACCTAGCGCTTTTATCTCTTTTTCGCTTTTTGCGCTTGAGCTTTTTTTAGCTACATCTTTGATCTTTGCGCTAAATTCTGCGATATGAGCGTTTGTGCCTGATTTTTGTGATTTTAGATCATTTACCTCTTCGTCAAGTCTTTCTACATTAACCGCTATAGTTTCACACTCTTCTTCTATGCTTTTATAGGCTTTTTCTACTTCTTGTATGCGCGGCGTGAAACCATCTATTTGTTTGTCAAGATCAGATAATTCAACTAATTGTTGCAAATATTTATTCATAATGTTTCCTTTTTTTGTTAGCAATATATAAATGGGTTTTTAGAATTGCTTATTATAACTTCAATTTTTAGATTTTGCAAATATTTTGCTAAAAAATCACTAAAATAACGCTCGCTTTCATAGTGGTTTATGTCGATCAAATTTAGTCCATTTTCCTTTGAATAAAGGGCTTGGTGATACTTTAGATCGCCCGTTAAAAAGACGTCTGCTTTGACATCTTGGATGAGATCTGCGCCGCTTCCAGTACAGATGCAAATTTTAGAAATTTCATCTTTTGCGTGTACTGCTCTTAAATTTTCTAGCCCAAGTTTCTCTTTTACAAATTTACAAAGCTCGCTAAAATTCATCTTCACATCAGCGTAGATCAAAAAGCCCTCTTTGCTTGAAATTTCAAGTCCCAAAACCTGCGTCACAAATTTTTCATTTAAAAATGCAAGGTCAGCGTTTGTATGAAGCGAGATGAGCGAGATATTTTTTATCATCATCTCTCTTATGAGCGAGCTTGGATAGAGGCTGTAGTCCAGGCTTTTTAGCCCTTTAAAAATGAGCGGATGGTGGGTGATGATGAGCGAGTTTGGCAAGACATTTTGCAAAAGCTCGCTATCAAGATCAAGACTTAGATAAATTCGCTCAAATTCACTATCAAATGAGCCAACCTGCAGACCGCTATTATCCCAAGACTCTTGGCTCGCAAATGGGCAAATTTCATCTAAATTTTTATAAATTTCAGCTATTTTCATCAAATTTTACTTTTGCTCTAAGCTCTCTTTATATGTTAGCGCGCACTCTTTTGCAAGCTCGCGAATTTTTAAAATGTAGTCTTGTCTTTGTGTAACGCTGATCGCTCCGCGCGCGTCAAGCACGTTAAATGTATGAGCTGCAAGCATGCAGTAGTCGTAAGCTGGCAGTGAAATTTTAGCCTCCAAGCAGCGTTTGCACTCGTTAAATGCGTTTTCAAACTGGTTAAAAAGCATATCGACATTTGCCACTTCGAAGTTGTACTTACTCCACTCGTACTCGCCTTGTTTATGCACGTCAGCGTAGGTTACGATGTTGCCATTAGAATCATCCCAAACAATGTCGTAGACGCTATTTACGTCTTGTAAATACATAGCTAAGCGCTCAAGGCCGTAGGTTATCTCGCCAGATATGAGCTCGCACGCGATGCCGCCCACTTGTTGAAAATAGGTAAATTGCGTAACTTCCATGCCGTCTAGCCAAACCTCCCAGCCAAGTCCCCAAGCGCCCAGTGTCGGACTCTCCCAGTTGTCTTCGACAAAGCGGATGTCGTGATTTTTCAAATTTAGACCAAGTCTTTCAAGGCTTTTTAGATATAGCTCTTGGATATTTTCTGGGCTTGGTTTTATAAGCACTTGAAACTGATAGTAAGCACCAAGTCGGTTTGGGTTTTCACCGTATCTACCATCAGTAGGACGGCGGCTTGGGGCTACGTATGCGGTCGCCCATGGCTTTGGTCCAAGGCTTCTTAAAAATGTCGCTTGGTGATATGTGCCCGCACCTGCTGGCATGTCGTATGGCTGAAGTATGACACAGCCTTGCTCTTGCCAATAATTTTGAAGTGTTAGTATTATTTGTGAAAATGTCATTTTTTGCCTTTTATTTTATTGATATATAAATTTCTATTTTATTTTTTAGGTATTTTTCAAAGTCTGTTTTATAGGTTCTTTCTAGCTCGCTACTTTCAAAATATCTCCAAATTTCATCCCAAAATTTTGCAACATTTTGTGGCTCATTTGCAAA
>CAUSWS010000074.1:0-6771 GCA_963535265.1 uncultured Campylobacter sp.
CAAAGCCACCCAGCCAAAATTTATCTCTTTGAAGTATATAAATTTATCCCATTTTGCAAGCGTTTTAGCCCTTCAAGCACCCTCTCACGCTGCGTTGCGATATTCATACGAAGGAAAAATCTATCTCCTCTGTAAGCGTTGCCGTCATTTAGCCAAAGTCCAGCTTTGTCACGCAAGAAATTCATAAACTCACTCGAATCCTCGCAAAACGCACTGCAGTCAAGCCACAAAAGATAGGTCGCACTTGATGGCAAGAGCTTCACTGGCAGATTTTGCTCTTTTATGAAGTTTGCGACGACCTTTTTGTTTTCAAAAAGATACTCTCTAAGCTCATCAAGCCACGCTTCGCCCTCGTTAAATGCAGCGATTGCGGCGATGATCGCAAAGGCATTTGCCTCGCCGACCTCATCGTAGTTGATGGCGGCATTTAGCCTTGATCTGATCTTTTCGTTTGGCGTGACGACGGCTGAGCTTTGAAGGCCAGCTATGTTAAAGGCCTTTGTAGGCGAGATGCACGTGATGGAGTTGTTTTTGCACTCATCGCTAACGCTGATAAATGGCACGTAGTTTAGCCCAGGATCAGTTATGTCGCAGTGAATTTCATCGCTGATAACCAAAACATCGTGCTTATAGCAAAGCTCGCCTATCTTTTTAAGCGTCTCTTTGTCCCAAATTTTGCCTATTGGATTGTGAGGATTACATAGAAGCATCATGGTCGTTAGTGGCTGGGCTAGCTTTGCCTCAAGGTCGTCAAAGTCTATCTCGTAAGAGCCATTTTTATAAACAAGGTCGTTTGATAAAATTTCACGACCGTTGTTTTTTATGCAGTTAAAAAAGACGTGATAGACTGGCGCTTGCACTAAAATTTGATCTCCTGGACTGCTAAATCTCCTAATAGCAGTCGATATGGCCGGTATGACGCCAGTGCAAAAGCACATCCACTCGTTCTCTAAGCTCACGTTGTGACGTCTTTGCCACCAGCTCTTTATCGCCTCGTTCCACTCTTTTGGGATGAACGAGTAGCCAAAGACACCGTTATCAAGGCGCTTTTGCAAGACGCTTAAGATCTCAGGTGCAGCCTTAAAGTCCATATCTGCAACCCACATCGGCAAAACATCGCTCTTCATACGCCATTTTGATGAGTTTGTACCTTCTCTGCTTACTAATGTGTCAAAATCGTACTTCATAGCTTTTCCTTAAATAAAATTTTAAATCAATTATAACCCAAAAGATACTAAGATGATTTAAAAATTTAATACCCAAAAAGGAAAAATGATGAAACTAGCTCAGGCTCTCATCCTAAGGGCTGACACGCAAAAGCGCATCGAACAGCTAAAAGTTAGGCTACTTAGCAACGCAAAAACGCAGGAAAATGAAAAACCTAGCGAAGACCCAAAGCTTCTTTTAAAAGAGCTTGATAAGCTAACAAAAGAGCTTTTTACGCTCATTTGCTCTATAAATTTGACAAACTCAAGCGCCAAATTTGATGGCATGAGCCTAACTGAGATGATCGCTAAAAAGGACGCTTTAACGCTAAAAGCAAACGTGCTTAGGGAGTTTGCAACAAGTGCTAGTCAAAAGGTCGATCTTTACTCAAACAGCGAGATCAAAATTTTAAGCACAGTCGATGTTAGCGCGCTTCAAAAGCAAGTGGATGCGCTTTCAAAAGAGATCAGAGAGCTTGAGATGAAGCTTCAGGAGGCAAACTGGTCGGTTGATCTAGTAGAGTAAAATTTATGGTAAAAATTTAGCCAAAAGCGAGTAAAAAACCATACATTGGCAGCTTGCGAAGACCAGGCAAAAGCTTAAATTTAGTCTTAGCAATCTTACAAATGCAAATTTAAAAAGCACTTTTACTACCACTTACTGGTTTGGCTATATTTTGGGTGGGTTTGGGGAAAATTAATCTTTATCATGTAAAATTTCGTAAAATTTTAAAAAGGAAATTTGTGAAACTAGACACTCTTATCGTAAAAGGCATTGAAGCCAAAAACAACCCAAACAAAGCGGTTGTTCCGCCAGTATTTTTAGCTAGCACCTTCGTGCAAGATGACCTTGAAAATTTTCAAGAATTTGCCTACTCACGTGGCAACAACCCTACAAAAAAAGCATTTGATGATATCTTTGCTAAAGTCGAAGGTAGCAAATACGCATTTAGCTTTGGCTCAGGCATGGCAGCAACAGCAGCTGCACTTAGCCTTATAAAAACAGGGCAAAAAGTCCTGCTAAATAGCAACGTCTATGGTGGCACTTATAGGTATGTCACGACTGTTTTTGAGAGTCACGGCATAAAGAGCGAATTTATAGATGATCTAAATTTTTTAAGCGAAGATGACATAAGCGACGACGTGGCAGCTATCTTCATCGAAACTCCCTCAAATCCTCTCTTAAGAGTGACTGATATCGCTAGGATCTCAAAGATCGCTCACAAAAAGGGCGCTCTAGTCATCGTGGATAATACATTTTTGACGCCTTACTATCAAAAAGTGCTTGAGTACGGAGCTGACATCGTGGTATATAGCGCTACAAAGTATATCGGCGGACACGCTGACGTGATCGCTGGTATCGTCACGCTAAACGATGATGCTTTGGCTCAAAAGATAAAATTTGCTAAAAATACGCTTGGTGGCATCATCAGTCCGATGGACGCATACTACCTAATACGTGGGCTTAAAACTCTTAGCGTTAGGTTTGACAGACAAACGCAAAATACCCATAAAATCATCAAATTTTTAGAGGATAGTGACGCCGTTAGCGTGGTGCATTTCCCTGGCTCATACAGCGAGCAAGAGGCAAAGATGCAAGCGGCTCAAGCAAGCGATATCGGCGCTCTTATCTCATTTGAGCTTGATGAAAAATATGATGTAAATAAATTTGTAAAAGCGCTAGAAATTTTTGACCTAGCAGTGAGCCTTGGCGGCGTAGAGAGCCTTATCTGCAGGCCTGCAACGATGACGCACGAGGCATATCCAAAAGAGGTGCTAGATAAGATCGGCATAAAGCAAAATTTGCTTCGTTTAGCCATCGGCATAGAAAATGTCGATGATCTAATAGCCGACCTTGATCAAGCGTTTAAAAAAGCTAAAAGATAAGGAAAAACATGGCAACTACAAAATTTAAAGGCACAGATGTAAATTTAAGCGGAAACGAGCTATTTGTCGGCTCTTATGCACCTGAGGCAAGAGTGGTCGCGCAAGATCTTAGCGAGTTTAGCGTGGGTGGAAACAACGGCATAGAGGTGCTTGTCTGCTTACCATCACTTGATACTGGCGTTTGCGCAGCAGAAGCACGTAAATTTAACGAAAAAGTAGCTGGGAAACAAGGCATAAAACTAAGCATCATCTCAAACGACCTGCCATTTGCGATGGGGAGATTTTGCACGACTGAGGGCATAGCAAATTTGCGCGTGGGAAGCGACTTTAGATACGGCGAATTTGCCCAAAACTACGGCATGCTGATGAGTGAGGGCGCACTAAAAGGCTTGCTTGCAAGAGCGGTCTTTGTCATCAAAGATGGCGTCATCATCCACAAGCAAATCGTCCCTGAAGTGACCCAGGAGCCAAACTACGACGCAGTTTTTGACGCGATAAAACAAAGCGGCGGATGTGGTTGTGGCTGCGGCTGCCATTAAAATTTACTATGTAAAAAGCCCAGCTATGATGGCAAAGAGCTGACTGCCTGCCACCACTAGCTCGGCGCCATCTTTTACGTCCCTTAAAACTGGCTTTATCGAGGCTAGTTTTAGGCTAGACTTTGTTTTTTTATGTTCATCTGGCTCTGACAAGACTTTGGTCAAATTTGTATATTTTTTGATGATCTCTACCACATTTTTTATCTCATCTGGCAAATTTTCATCCAAATTTTTAGGCAGTGAGATATATAAATTTTCACGACTTCTAGTTAGCAAGACGTAAATTTTCCTATAAAAAAGCGCTCTTTCATTTTTATATATGGTCTGCAAAAACGGCAAAAAGTTGTGGATGATGACATTTTGCGCCTCAAGGCCCTTAATGGACTGGATCGTCAAAACCTCTACATTTTTACCCTCTGGCAAGACACTCTCTTTTATGGCACTTACCGCGACCTTGCTGCTGCTTAACACGACACTTGTTTCGCCATCTGGCAAGGCTTTTAGGCACTTTTTAAGCCCTGCAAACTCATCAAGCTCGGCCACTTTTATGCTGCCATCTTGCAAGATACACTGGATGTCTGAGATGAAGTCTTGATTTAGATAAAAGCTCTTTTTGTAGTAGTCATTTATCGCAGAGTCGCTTTGCAATATCTCAAATGCGCACCTAGCTATGTTTGAAGGCGTTCGGTAGACGTTTTTTAAGTTTTTCACGCGCCCTCTCATGTCGATACGCTCAAATTTTGGATGGTGAAAGATGTCGGCGATGTTGTTCATCGTGTATGGGTAAAATTTCTGCGCTTCGTCGATGAAAAATATGCAGTCCTTTATCTCCTCATAGATGACGCGCATAAAACCAGCTGGCATATCCTGAGTCTCGTCACAAAGGACGTAGTCGATCGGATGCTTTGCAAGGTGGGCTTTAAATTTTGCTCTAAACTCGGCAAGCGCCTCGTCGGTTTCATAAATTTGATACTTTTGGGCGATATTTGTATTTTCATCCATGCCAAGCTTATTCTCATCAAATTCTATGCGTTTTAGTAGCGAGATGATCGGATAGACGGCGATATTTTTATTGATAAATTTATCGCCAAAACTTGATTTGATATTTTGGGCCAAATTTTTATTAAAGCAAAGCACGAGAAATTTCTCATTTTCATCACGCTCAAGTCTGTTTGCGACAAAATTTGCAAGTATCATCGTCTTACCAGTGCCTGCAACTCCTCTGATCACGCGAAAGTCGCCAGTGTAGCCATTCATGATGCTAAGCTGCTTGTGGTCAAAAAACATCACTTCATCTTTTGTGATTATGGGGATTATCTTTTGTTTTAGCCTGCTTTGATTGACAAGCATTTCTGAAATTTTAAGAAACTCTTTTTTGTTTGGCAGGGTGCTTATAGAGGAGTTGAAAAATTTAGCAAAGATGCCATCATCTGTGAGATCATCTTTAAAAAAGGTGTGGTTTTTTAAATTTAGATAGCTTGGATTTTTCGCGTAAAATTTACTAGCCTCAGCCTTGCTGATGGAAGGGAAAATGACCCTATACTCGACATTTATAGGCACTTTTTTAAGCGCTGACTCTATCTTTGCAAGGAGCATTCTTTGATAGATTTTGACCTGATCGTAGGGGTTGTTTTCATCCATTTGCTCAAGATCATCCCAGTTTTTCACCTCGATGACATAAATTCCAAGCGCAGGGTGAAGCAAAAGCAGGTCTATCTCCTTAGATGAGCCAGCAGGATCATCGATACTTGCTTTTGGGATGAGATAGTAGTTTTCATCGCCTTTTTGGTTTAAAATTTTACCGATAGCCTCGAGCACATCGGCCTCACCCTGCTCGCCTTTAAAGATCTTACTAAAAATGCTTTTTATGTTCATAAACCGCTCCTTTAAATTTTAACAACCTGATATTTTATAAATTTTAATCTTAGAGTTTGAAGCGGTACAGCTATCAAGCTAGCTATTTTTTGACAATATGGGCTCTAGCTCACCGACAAAGTGGTTTTAATCATTTAAATATAAACTCTATCCTAATTTTAAATATCCAAATATCAAGGTTTTACTACATACCGTGCCATTTCTATTGCCATTTTAGCCCCAAGATGACCTTCGTATTTTATTTTTGCTATTAAAATACGCAAATTTTAGTTTTTAATTATTGATTGATCATTTTTCTAAGAACTTGGCAAATTTTACTATTTTAGAGTTTTTATGTTAGATAAAATACTGCAAAATTTCTCTAAAATTTTAGAGACGGGATATATTATTTTAATTTCACTACGTTATTGCTTTTTTTATTTACATTAAGTCTAAATTTTTATAGCAAAAATATGAAATTTAAAAATAAGTAAAATAACTGAAAAATAAAAAGTGATTTGAGATTTAAAGTGGCCGGGAGATAGGGATTCGAACCCCAGGAGGCTTTCACACCTCAACGGTTTTCAAGACCGCCGCTTTCGACCGCTCAGCCATCTCCCGATTTAAAGATTTGTGATTATAGCCAACTTTGCTTAAAATTTGCTATAACCACTAAGAATTATTCTGTTTTTTCTTTGACGTAACTAGCGCCGTCATTGATCTTTTCTTTAGTCCATTCTTTGGCGTTGTGGCTATCTTCTTTTACGCCGTGCCAAGTGTTTGAACAACCTACTGCAAAAAATGCCATGCATACTATTAAAAGCAATTTTTTCATCGTTATCCCTTTATGTAGTTATTTTTGAATTTGGAGGCGACACCCGGATTCGAACCGGGGATCAAAGCTTTGCAGGCTCATGCCTTACCACTTGGCCATGTCGCCGTTTTGGTGGTGCCCGAGACCGGACTTGAACCGGTACGGTAAAAACTACCGAGGGATTTTAAGTCCCTTGCGTCTACCATTCCGCCACTCGGGCAAAATTTAATGGAGCGGGAAACGAGATTCGAACTCGCGACCCCAACCTTGGCAAGGTTGTGCTCTACCCCTGAGCTATTCCCGCGTTTTTTGAAAAAGATGATTTTAGCCGATTTTTGCTTAAAATTTTATTTTATTTTATCAAATTTCAAAATTTCGTAAGATAAAAATGATATAATTCCAAAATCTTTTTCGATGATTGGGGTTATAGCTCAGCTGGGAGAGCGCTTGAATGGCATTCAAGAGGTCGGCG
>CAUSWS010000075.1:0-6726 GCA_963535265.1 uncultured Campylobacter sp.
ATTAAAAAAATCGTAATTAACGCTGCTAAATAAACTTCATAAAAGCCTAGATTTAGTAAATTTAGGCTTTAAATTTTACTTTCAGGACAAAAATGAAGGCTTTAGCTTTGTTTAGCGGAGGGCTTGATAGCATGCTCTCTATGAAAATAATAAGCGATCAAAATATCGAAGTGGTCGCACTTTATATGGATACTGGATTTGGCGTGGATGAGGAGAAGCACGAAGTTTTAAGGCGCCGTGCAGCCTTGGCTGGAGCTAGCCTAAAGGTGGTTGATATGAGAAACGAGTATCTTCGTGATGTGCTTTTTAACCCAAAATACGGCTATGGCAAGCAGTTTAACCCTTGCATCGACTGCCACGGATATATGTTTAAAACCGCTTTAAATATGCTAAAAAGTGAAAATGCAAATTTCATCATCACAGGCGAAGTCGTGGGTCAAAGGCCGATGAGCCAGCGCAGAGACGCACTCTTTAAGGTTAAGCGCTTAGCTGATGATGAGGACGATCTGGTGCTTCGTCCGATGTGCGCTAAGCTCTTGCCGCCAACTAAGCCAGAGCGCGAGGGCTGGGTCGATAGAGAGAAGCTACTTGATATAAGCGGACGCGATAGAAAGCCACAACTTGCTTTGGCAAAGAAATTTGGCTTTGAAGATTTTGCAACGCCAGGAGGTGGGTGTTTGCTAACGATCGAGAGCTTTGCTGTAAAGATAAAAGACTACTTGAAATTTGATAAAGAGATGCGAGATATCGATGTTACGTGGCTAAAGCTTGGTAGGCATCTACGCTTACTTGAAGGCGCTAAAATGATAATAGGACGTGATGAGAGCGATAATAACGCACTTTTAGCTCACCCAAATGATAAATTTGAGCAGGTGAAATTTAAAGAGAGCGACGACATCGTGGGAGCTGTTAGCTTTATAAGCAAAAACGCTAGCCAAGCCGACAAAGAGCTTGCCGCAAGGCTCGCACTAGCTTATACAAAAGCCAGCAGAGAAGATGAATTTGAAGTTAGCATCGCTAATGAGAAATTTATCATCAAACCTGAAGATAAAAAGCTAGCGCAAGAGTTTTTTGTGAAGTAAATTTATACAATTAAAACACCATTTTCTTTTTAAAATTAGAAAAATATATTTAATAAATTTAAAAAGGAAGAAAATGAAAAAAATTTTCATGATTTTTTTTGGTGCTGTTTGCTAGCCTTACGCTAAATGTGGCCGAGTTTAGAGAGGTTAAAGACATATCTGGCGACATCGTCAAAGTCCCTGTAAATGTCGAAAAGATCGCCACACTTTGGTATGCAAACAACCAGATCGTCTTGATGCTAGGTGGGGCTGATAAGATAGTGGCAACTACTGATCTCATCAAAAACAATAAGTGGTTTTCACGCGTGTATCCTAGAATTTCAAGCATACCAAATGGCGTAAATGCCAAGAGTTTGCAGGCTGAAGAGCTAGTCAAACTAAACCCAGATATCGTCATAGCTGCTGATAAAAATAACAAAGAAGAGCTAGTTAAAAACGGCTTTACAGTGCTTTATCCCTCATTTACAAACCACGCTGATATGAAAAAGCATATCCATCATGGCTGATGTTATAGGCGGTGATGCGCCAAAGATAGCCAAGAAATTTAACGACTATTTTGATCAAAACCTTCAAAAAGTGCTAGGCAAAACAGACAAGATCGCCCAAAATGAGAGGCCAAAAGTACTTCACATAGCAGAAGGTAAAAATTTATTTAAAGCGGACGGCTCAAACACCATAATCGACGAGTGGATCAGCGTTGCAGGTGGCGTAAATGCGGTGCAAGCAAAGGGTAATATGCTCGAGCTTAACGCTGAAGAGATACCAAATTTAAACCCAGATGTGATCATCATAGGTAGAGCCAAGTCGCCAGATGCCATAGAAAAGATATACGAAAATCCTATCTATGCCGGTACAAATGCAGTAAAAAACAAAAAAGTTTTCGTAAATCCAGCTGGCGTCTTTAGCTGGGATAGATATGGCGCTGAGGGTGCTTTGCAAATTTTGTGGGCGGCAAAGACTCTGCATCCTGAGCTTTTTAAAGATATCGATATAGCGGCTGAAACAAAGAAATTTTATAAAGAATTCTTACACTACGACCTAACTGACAAAGAGGTTGGCTACATCCTAAATGGACTAGATCCTGAAGGTAGATAAAATATAGTTAGTATAGTTACGATATTAGATCTTTTAGGTTATTTTTATAATTTTTAGTATTATTTTAGGTATTAAATAAAGGATAAAATGCAAACCATACAAGCAAATTTCACAGCTAGCATAAGCGAGCTAAAAAAGTCTCCAGCTCAAATTTTAAAACAAGCCGGAGATAATGTCGTAGCTATACTAAACCACAATGTCCCTAGTGCCTATCTAGTACCTAGCTCTGTCTACGAGAAGATGACAGAGATAATAGAAGAGTATCATCTAAGCAAAGCAGTAGATGTCGCTCTAGCAAGTGGTGAAAAACCAGTAAAAGTAAGTCTAGATGAGATATAAGTTAGAATTTTACTAAGCGTAAAAAAGAAAACTTTATAAAAAATTTAAAATATTTGCTATCCAATCTTTTAATAATAGAAAAATTAACAATAAGAAAAAGAGTAAATTTATAGAAAGCATTTTGTAAAAATTTAAAAAAAATTGTACTATATTTACTTAATAAAAGTAATGAGACTTTGAATGGCATGCTAAAATTTTATCTAATAGCCTAGATGAAGCCATAGATTAAGATGACAAAGCCAGCATAGCTCAAGCCCTGCAATGTGCTTTGCTTTAGTATAAATAGAGATGATGGTAAGAGCACCAAAATTTAGGTGGGATATTTTGATGCTAACCGACATCGCGACTAGAAGTGTTAACTCGGCTGAAATTCTACCAAGTATCCTAATCACACTTATAGGAGCTCCCATGATCGGCTTCATTATAGTTAAAAATGACAAAAGATGGTCTTAAGCATAGAAAATTTAAGCTTTTCTTACAAATTTTACAAAATTTGAGCTATAACCTAAATAGTGGTGAAACGCTTGTGATTTTGGATACAAACGGCATAGGCAAATTTACGTTTTAAAGGTTATTTTGGGGATTTTAAAAGCAAAAGACGGTCAAACCTTGATTGATGGCCGCTATCATACCCCCCCCCTCTTGGTAGTCAAGAGCGCACCAAGCTCGTATGATGCGTGCTCCAAAGCGATAGCTTTAATTTAAAGGATCTGATTTTAATGGGCGTAAACGCGAACGTCGGTATGTCTCAAGGTCGAGCGCGGAGGATAGGGAGATGACCGAGGAAGCTGTACAGATAACAGTCCGTTAGTGAGTAATTAAATTTAAACGTAGATGAGCTAAGCGGTGGCATGATGCAACTAGCACTTATAGCTCGCTCGTTACTGTCTAAAATTCTCGTCATGGACTAGCCTACGTCACACCTTGATGTCTTTCATTTAAGCCTAATCAAAAGTCTTTACCTCTCATCATCCAGATCATGCTTTTGCAGCGGCATATCAAACCTTGCTTTTAAACTGTCTCTTAGGATATGAATTCGGCGCGATTGGTCAAATTCTAAATGGTTAAAATTTAAAAACTTTTCGGCATCGATTTTATAAGTTTAAACATTGAGGATAAAAGGAGGTTACTGGCTAGGTGAAATATTGACTAATGATAGAGTGCTCAGATTTTTATTTAGTCATAATTCATAAAAACTATTTATTTGATATTTGTAAATTTGCTTAATTATTTCATATTGAAATAACCTTATCTTTTATTGTAGGAAATTTATAAAAAATAAAATAAGTCTTTTTGTATAGATTAAAAAGATAAACGATTATAAAAATTTAATGATAAAAAAGAATATCCCAAAGAAATTTTCCTTTGGGATTAAAACGTTTTGGTTGAATTTTTAAAGATCAATTTGTACTGCTGCGTCTTTAATTTCTAAGGTTATGGTGTGACTTTCTTCTGTTTTTGTATAGATATAATAGCCTTCATCATTAGGTGTAGAAGCCTTATCCCATCTACCTTGTAATGTTATATTATCATTGTTATCACCATCTATTCTTAGTTTATTATTACTATCAGTCATATCTAAAACGTCTTTAGCTGATAGGATCATGTTGTGATTGCCTTCTTTTAAATCTAGTTTTTCAATGTTTTTAACTTTAGTAAGATCTACACTATCATCGGCGATTTTTAACGTATCATATCCGGCTCCACCGTCGATAGTAGTATTATTGATTAGCTTTGTGTCTTTTGCGATTGTGATTGTATCGTCGCCAGTTTCTCCATAAATTTTTACGTTATCTAAATTAGTACCTTTGGTTATATTTATAGTATCGTTGCCACCCTTTATCTCGATATTAGAGTAGTTTCTCATGTTATTATTCATGACTGGGTCAGCAAAATTAGAATCTCCATAAATAGTTACATTTTTTAGATTTGCCCCTTCACCGATATTTATATCGTCGTCTCCACTAACGATTTCCTTTATTCTATTGTAAGAGGCATTGCTAAGATAAGTGTTGTATTCGTCTGATTTTGCATCGCCGTAAATCGTAACATTCTCTAACTCGGCATCCTTGTTTATATTAAACGTATCTTTAGAACCTTTAGGATTTTTCCAGCCATTATTTGAGCCGTAATACCAATCAGAGTCGCCGTAAAATTCAGAATCTTTTACTTTAACCCCTTCGCCGATATTTACTGTATCTTTATCTTCTCCCATTTTTACGGTCATATCTGATACGTTTTCATTGATATTTATAGTGTCTATGCCTTTACCCATTCCTATGGTATTGTTATTTACGGTAGAATCTTTTTCTATATTAATAGTATCGGTTCCATCCTCTGTTGAAATTTTTGAATTTTCCAAAGTAGCGCGAGCTTTTACGTTAAGCGTATCGTTGTCTGTAAATGCTGGGAAATTTGGAGTTGGCATTCCTGGAAATCTAGAGTAAAAAACACTAGGATCTACTGAACCCAAATAGATATTACCTCCCTTAAAAGTAACGCCTTCTTTTAGATCTAGCGTATCGTCTCCAGCGTTCATTTGGAACTGAACTCTATCTATGGTTACGCCTTTATCTATATTGATATGATCAGTTCCATGTCCTGTCATTATACTTGAGTAATCAGCGTCTATCGAGTCACCCATCATATTATTGTGTATATTGACTACGGATTTATACTCATGGTTTGTTCCATTATTGTATAGGTCAGTATTCGTAACGCTTACTCGAACGTTTTTTAAGTTTCCAGACAAATCTACTGTTCCGCCGCCTTGGTTTTCAATATGAACGTTTTCTAAGGTGGAATACTTATCTACATTTACGTTATTCATGCCAGTATCACTAGGTGATATATAAAATGGGCTGGTAACACCTTTTATAGTGCTAGATTTTATAGCTATAGTGTCGTTGCCTCTGAAGCCAGTATTGATTATTCCGCCAGTGTAGTCAATTCTAGTTAAGTTGCTATTATTTATTTCAACTATATCGTTATCGCTTTGTCTGCCAAAATCTCCAGTAAAGAAACGAGCATTGTTTCCAATAGTATTGTTTATTTTAACTATGTCGTCACCATTTCCTGTAAATACATCTGTACTATTAAGAGTCCCAGTAATATTTACGGTGTCATCTCCTTCTTTTGTATCTATTTTTTCATGATCTGTTTGTGAGTTTCCATTTATATTTATGTAATCGTCATTATCGATAATTTTGCCATTAGCTTGAGAGTTAGCAACTTCATCGTTATCAGTAGTTACGCTTAGAGTTAAATTTCTTTTATATACGCCGTACTCTACTCCGTTTAGATTAGAATACTTACTTCCATCTTGTTCGCCTTGGTTTTGATTAGCACCCATCGCGGTAGGATTATTAGCTAGATCAACATCCTTAAGTCCATAGTTGTCTATTGTTTTTACCCTTACTTTAACGTTATTGATTTGATTTGCATCTGCAAGATTTACAATAGTACCACGCGTCCAAGTATTGCCACTGTTAGTAGAATACTCTATAGAGTTAGCATCATAATCTATCCCAGCTACTCCGCCGCTAAAATTTAAATTTAACGTAGTAGGTCTAGCCGTTAATGCAGTAGGTAAAGATAGGTCATAAGTCATAACTCCGCCTTCGGCTACGTCTTGCGCGGTAGAGATATTTAAAGCTGTTCTAGGTGTTGGCTTTAGTTGAGGTTCTGGTTGAAGTTCTGGCGTCGGTTCTGGTTGAGGTTGAGGTTCTGGTTGAGGTTCTGGTGTTGGCGCAGTATCTTTTAATAAGTCATTTCCACCACTTACACCAAAGCTATTATCTCCACCTGCTGCTAGAGCTAAAGCATCTATAGCTTCTACATTAGCATATATGTTACTAATGTGACCCCCTTCTGTAAAACTAGCAGAAGATAGACTTACGCCATTTCCGCCATTGCCACCTGCTTGTGGACCACCTGCTGCAGTTTCTTCTAGAGCATTAAGATCTGTTCCTTTTAAGATGGCTTGTTGTAAAGCTGAGATATCAGCTACTGTTTCGTTATTATTAGAGTCTTGATCTAGAGTTAAAGTGTCTTTACCTATTAAAGTTATATCTTTACCATCAGTTTGAGTTATTGTTACTTTAGAGTTAGAACCCTCTGTAACTATCTTTTCACCTTGGTATACAATATCTCCTACACTTAATTGTCTTACCTCTCCTGTTAAGTCATTAAGTGCTCTTGCTATTCCTCC
>CAUSWS010000076.1:0-6706 GCA_963535265.1 uncultured Campylobacter sp.
CTTGGGCTAAAAGATCACAGCGAGGTGATGAAATTTGTGCGTGATCTTGGCTTTGAGAGAGATGAATTTTTCAAAATTTTAAAAAAAGATGAGCTTGAGGCTGCATATAACGAGCTCTTGGCAAATCGCGACTCAAAAAGCGTGATGATGGATGGCATGGTGATACGCGTAAATGACCTTGCGCGCTGTGAGCAGCTAGGCTACACGGTCAAATTTCCAAAATTTATGGTGGCGTTTAAATTTCCAGCCATTGAAAAAGTGACTAGACTAAAAGATGTGGCACTTCAGGTCGGTAGAAGCGGTGTGGTGACGCCTGTTGGCGTGCTTGATGAGGTAAATATAGATGGCGCCAATGTAAAATCAGCTACCCTTCATAACTTTGACGAGATCGAGCGCCTTGGTGTTATGAAAAACGACCACATCGGCATTATCCGCTCAGGAGATGTGATACCAAAGATCACAAAGGTTTTTAAAGATAGGCGAGATGGCAGCGAGCAAGCGATTGAGAGGCCTAAATTTTGCCCAGTTTGTGGTTCGCACCTACTTGATGAAGGGGTCTTTGTGAAGTGCCAAAATTTAAGCTGCAGGGCAAGAGTGGTGGGCTCGATAATCCACTACGCATCGAAAAAATGCCTAAATATCGACGGCCTTGGCGATGCGATCGTAAATTTGCTATTTGACAAGGGGTTGATTGCTTGCATTAAGGACATTTACAGCCTTAAATTTGATGATCTCATGGCGCTTGAGGGCTTTAAAGAGAAAAAGGTAAATAACCTTTTAAATGCGATTGAGGCTAGCAAAGGTGCGGAGCTATCGCGCTTTATCACGGGTCTTGGCTGCGAGCACATCGGCGAAGTGGCGGCTAAAAAGCTAGCAAGTAGTTTTGGACTGGGCTGGCTTGATGCTAGCTTTGAGGAGCTTGTCTCGCTTGAGGGCTTTGGCGCGGAGATGGCAAATAGTTTAATCGACTTTGCCGAGGTAAATAGGGACGAAATTTTAGCCCTTAGCCAGATCGTGCAGCCAAGCGTGACGCAGGCACAGAGCATCTCAAATGCGCTAAGTGGCAAGACGGTGGTAATAACCGGCACGCTAAGTCGCCCAAGAGATGAGATAAAGGCGGAGCTAGAGAGTTTTGGCGCAAAGGTTTCTGGCTCAGTTTCTAAAAAAACGGACTTCGTCTTAGCTGGCGAGGAGGCTGGCAGCAAGCTAGAAAAAGCAAATGAGCTAGGTGTGCTGGTGATCGATGAGAGCGAATATGAGAGGCTAAAACTTGAGGTTTGATAACTATGTCGCAAGCGTTTTAAATATAAGTAGAAACAAGGCGAGTGAGCTGATAAAGGGTGGCAAGGTGCTAACAAACGGAGAGATTTGCACCAAGGTTTCAAGCGAGGTTAGCGAGGCTAAAATTTCACTGCTTGATGAAATTTACGTTGGACGAGGCGCTTTGAAGCTAAAGAGCTTTTTGGAGGCGATGAAATTTGATCTAGCTGGCAAAAACGCACTTGATATCGGCAGCTCAACTGGCGGCTTTATGCAAATTTTACTTGAGCGTGGCGTAAAGAGCGTGACTGGCGTCGATGTGGGCACTGATCAGCTAGATGCTAGCCTAAGAAGCGATGAGCGAGTGAAAATTTATGAGAAAACTGACGTCAGGGAGTTTGCCAAAACGCACAAAAATGAATTTAACCTCATAACTTGCGACGTGAGCTTTATTTCTTTGGCTGAAATTTTGCCAGCCATTTGCGAGCTAGCAAGCGAAAATTCGCTCATCATCACACTTTTTAAACCGCAGTTTGAAGTGGGCGTTGGCGTAAAACGCAATAAAAAAGGCGTTGTCACCGACGCTAAGGCTGTAAATTTAGCGATGAAGCGCTTTGAAGTGCTAGCAAGTAGCTTGAAATTTGAACTGATAGCTTGCAAAGAGTGCGAGGTCAAGGGAAAGGAAGGAAATGCCGAATTTTTCTACGCTTTTAACAAAAGATAACATCACTGCCGTTGCGATCGGGCACTTTGACGGCGTGCACAGGGGGCACAAGCAGCTTTTAAAGCAGCTTGGCGAGTTTGGCGGACTTGTAGTGATCGACAAAAATAAGGCAAACATAACGCCAAAGCTAAAGCGAGCCGAGTACTCAAACTATCCTTGCTTTTTGTATGATTTTGAGAGTATAAAAGGGCTTAGCGGCGAGGAATTTATCGCACTTTTGAAGAGGGATTTTAAAAATTTAAAAAAGATCGTTGTTGGGTTTGATTTTAGGTTTGGCAGAAACAGAGCGTGGGACAAGCACGATTTGAAAAGGATTTTTGGTGGCGAGGTAGTCGTCGTTGATGAGGTTTGTTATGACGGCATGGGCGTGCATAGCTCATCAATTAGAGAGCTGATACGCCAAGGCAACATCGATGAGGCAAACAGGCTAATAGGCAGAGAGTACTCGATCGAGGGCAACGTGATAAAAGGGCAGGGCATCGGCGCAAAAGAGCTGGTTGCTACGCTAAATTTAGATATAAAAAGCTATCTTTTGCCGCGCGAGGGCGTCTATGCGACAAGAACGAGGATGGGCTCATACACCTATGGCTCGGTCACTTTTATAGGCAACAGGCTTAGCACGGATGGAAATTTTAGCGTTGAGACGCACATCTTAGACGAGGTAGCGCCAAAAGTGACGAAGCACGTTGCCGTTTGCTTCATAAAACGTTTGCGCGATAATAAGAAATTTAATTCTCTTAGCGAGCTAAAAGAGCAGATAAAACGCGATATAAACGAGGCTAGACAGTGCGTTGGCGTGTGCGATCTCTTTTTTGGAGAGACGATGAGATACTTTGACGGATATGGAGCTGGTATATGAGAGATGAAATTTTTAAAGAGCCTATAAGCAAGCAGTTTGAATTTGATGACTTTGTGGCGAGCGTTTTTGACGATATGATCTCGCGCTCGGTGCCATTTTACGACGTTAGCTCAAATTTAAATGCAAAGTTGCTGGCTAAAATTTTGCCAAAATCAGCAAAAGTGTGCGACCTTGGCTGTTCTACGGCAAATAGCCTACTTTTGCTAAACAACCTTAGAAACGACCTCGTGCTAAGTGGCGTGGATAACTCTGAGGCGATGCTTGCAAATGCAAAAAACAAGGCAAAGGCTTATGGGGCTGATATTGAATTTATTTTAGATGACATTTTAGAGTGCGAGCTAGAGGGCTTTGATGCAGTTTTGGCAAACTATACTTTGCAGTTTATAAGACCGCCAAAAAGGGCTGATCTGGTGAAAAAAATTTATAACGGACTAAATGAAAATGGCGTTTTTTTGTTTAGCGAAAAGATCATCTTTGATGATAAGAAGCTCACTAAAAGCGTCATAGAAATTTACGAGGACTACAAACAGGCGCAAGGCTACTCACGCTACGAGATCGCCCAAAAAAGAGAGGCGCTTGAAAATGTGCTGGTACCATACACTGAAGAAGAAAATAGAAGCTTAGCCCTAAATGCTGGCTTTAAGCATGTTGCGAGCACATTTAAATGGGGAAATTTTATGAGCTTTTTGGCATTTAAGTAAAATTCTCTTTTATAAAAGCTATTTTTATAGTGCGTGTTTTATAAAACTAAAGCCCCAAATTCTAATATAAATATGGCTTACATAATGAAAATTTAAAATTAAAGACTAAAAAAGTAACTTTTGATCTACTAAGTAATCGCCTGAAGCTTATCAAGTCAATCAAAACAAATATAAAAATAAGTGATATCTTTGGGTTTATAAAACTAGAAATTTAAATTTAATAATAAAGAAATTTAGCGGGAGTTACCCGCTAAATTTACTCATTTATCGCTGCGTTTCCGTGGTGGTGGAAGTCATCGTAGATGATCTTAGAAGTTTGGAATTTCTCGCGTTTTAGCTCGCGAACTCGTAAAAATTCCTCTTCATCGATCTTTTTGATCTGGATAGCTGCTTTAAATGTCGGAGTCTTGCTGATGTAGTCCCAACCGCTGCTTGTTAGCTCGTTGCAAGAGCTCTCCCAGTAGTGGAAAGTCATCTGTATGATGCCATCAGGCACGATGTCTGTTACTTCAGCTTTTACGACGATGTAGCCGTATCTACTCCAAGCTTTGATAAAGTCGCCTTGTTTTAGTCCATATCTTTCTGCAAGCGCTGGGCTCATCTCAGCGATAGGTCCGATGCTATCTCCGCCCTCTTCGATGGCACGTGAGCGTCTTGTCATGGTGCCAACTGTGTATTGATAAACTTTTCTTGTAGTTAAAAGCTGTATCGGATACTCAGCGTCAGTTTTCTCATCGACTGAACCAGCCATGATAGGATACTCAGGCGACATATTCATCTTCTTAGCAAACTCAAGTTTTGCGCTCTCGATCTCATCAGCCTTATCCACAAACAAGCATGGCACAAAGCGACCTTTGCCATCAGGGGTAAAGAATTTCTTATCAAGATAGAGACTTTGACCACCCATATCATCTTCAGTTGGGCATGGCCAGTGAAGTCCGTGATATTTTTTAAGTCTATAGTAGCTCATACCGCCGTAGCGTCTAGGGTCGCATTTTCTAACTTCTTCCCAAATCTCTTCTGGTGAGTTAAAGTTAAAGCCCTCAGTTGCGCCCAAACGACGTGCGATCTCGCAAACGATCCACCAGTCTTGTCTAGCATCGCCTGGAGGTGTGATGACAGCTTCGTTGTGCTGGACACGGCGCTCTGCGTTTGTGTAAAGACCCTCTTTTTCGCTACTTGCAACGCCAGGGAGTACTACGTCAGCTTTTAGTGAAGTCTCAGTTAAAAATAGATCTTGAACCACGTAGAAATCGACATTTGCGATGCCTTTTAAGAAGTGGTTTGTATTTGGCTCAGAGATGACTGGGTTTTCGCCGATAGTCCAGAAGAAATGCACTCTGCCATCAAGGATCGCATCAGGTACTTCAGTTTTATGGATACCTATCTTTGAGTTTAAAAATCCAGGCTCAAGGTGCCACATTTTCTCAAACCAAGCTCTTTGCTCTGGGTCAGTTACTGAGCCAAGATTTGGGAAGATATTTGGTAAAACGCCCATGTCGCAGCAGCCTTGAACGTTTTCTTGACCTCTAAGTGGCAAGTCGCCTGTGCCAAGCTCGCAGATGTTTCCAGTGATCAAGAATAAATTTGATACATCGCAAACTCCGCCAACGCCGTGGTTGAAGTGAGTTACGCCCATGCCGTGAGTGATGACGGCTGGTTTTGTGGTGGCATACATTCTAGCAGCTGCTCTGATATCCTCTGGATTTAGCCTTGTGTATTTTGCTACAACCTCTGGGGCATAGTCTTTTACAGCTTCTTTAACGTACTCGATGCCTATTGTGTGGTCTCTTACAAATTCCTCATTTACAAGGCCTTCTTCGATGATAGTGTAAAGAAGTGCGTTGATAACAGGGATGTTGTGCTCAGGCTCTAGCTGCAAGTGGATGTCTGCTCTACTTGCAAACTCAGTCTTTATAGGGTCGATAACGATCAGTTTTGCACCGCGGTTTAGCGCTCTTTGGATGTGCATAGCTGCGATTGGGTGACCATTTTCTGGGTTTGAGCCTATCATTAATATACAGTTACTATAAGTGCCAATCTCTGTAAAGCTATTTGTGGCAGCTCCGTTTCCGATTGTTTTAGCAAGTCCTGCTACTGTCGGAGCGTGTCAAATTCTAGCGCAGTGATCGACGTTGTTTGTACCAATTACAGCACGCATTAGCTTTTGAGCGACGTAGTTGTCTTCAAGCGTACAGCGTGCTGAGAAGTTTCCTGCTAGTGAGTCAGGGCCGTATTTCTCTTTTGCCTCTTTCATCTTTTCTACGACAAGATCAAGCGCCTCGTCCCAGCTGGCCTCTTCAAATTCACCATCCTTTGAAAAGACTCCATTTTTCTTTCTAATAAGCGGCTTTGTAAGTCTGTCTGGACTTGCAACGTAATCCCAGCCATAAAAGCCCTTTAAACATAAATTTCCTTGATTGACTGGATTGTCTTCGACGCCAGTAGCGGCACGAACGACGTTGTTTTCCACGTGCAAGGTTACTTGACAGCCTGTCCCGCAATAAGGACAGATGACTTTGCCTTCTTTCATCACTTTCTCCTTCTAATTATGCATTTTCTGCATATTTATTTTGAGTAATATTACTAGTGCGAAACTTAATCTTTTATGAAAAATTCTTTATTTAAAAAATAAATTTTAATTTTAAGTTATATTTTATATAAAAATTAAAAAGCCGAATATATAGGAATTTAAAAAATATGCTAAATTTGCATGAATTTCTAAAATTTATCAAATAAGAAATAAATTGTGTAAATTTGACACAAAAGCTGAAAGATGAAAAATTAAATTTAAATTTAGTTTGTGGCAAGATATTTAAACTATAAAAAAAGAGAAATTTTGAAAGTAAAAGTGAAATTTAAAGGGAGAGCAGGTCGCTCTCCGTGGGATTATTTATCTCTTAAGCCAAGCTCAGAGATTAGTTTTGAATATGTAGTGTAGTCTTTGTTTTTAAGATACTTTAAAAGTCTTTTTCTTTGACCAACTAGTTTTAAAAGACCTAAACGTGATGAAAAGTCTTTTTTGAAAATTTTAAGGTGTTCTGTAAGTTCAGTTATTCTAGCTGATAAAAGAGCTATTTGAACTTCTGGAGAGCCTGTATCTCCCTCTTTTCTAGCGAATTTCGCAACTATTTGAGCTTTTTTAGCCGAATCCAAAGCCAT
>CAUSWS010000077.1:0-6586 GCA_963535265.1 uncultured Campylobacter sp.
TAGAGAAGGGTTGTGAAATTTTAGCTGAGGTGAAAAAAGAATTTGGCTTTAAAATTTTAACCGATATTCACGAGAGCTATCAAGCGCAGCCTGTTGGCGAAGTGGCTGATGTGCTGCAAATTCCTGCTTTTTTGTGCCGTCAGACTGATTTGCTCGTGGCAGCTGCAAAGACAAAAGCGGTCGTAAATATCAAAAAAGGGCAGTTTTTAGCGGCTTCAGCGATGAAGCACTCTGTTAAAAAGGTGCTTGAAACAAGAGGCGTGAGCGGCGATGGATACGAGGTCGCAAAGGCAAATGGCGTCTGGCTAACGGAGCGTGGAAGCACCTTTGGATATGGAAATTTAGTCGTTGATATGAGAAATTTGGTGATGATGAGAGAATTTGCGCCAGTCATTTTTGACGCGACTCACAGCGTGCAGATGCCTAGCGCTCTAGGCGAAAAGAGCGGCGGCGACGCTAGGTTTGTGCCGTATCTTGCAAGAGCAGCAGCTAGCGTTGGGGTGGATGGATTTTTCTATGAGACGCACATAAACCCTTGCGAAGCGCTATGTGACGGACCAAATATGCTAAATTTAGACGAGCTTGAAAAGGTCGTAAATGACACGCTAAAGATAGAGGAAATTTTAAATTTTTAAACCAAGGAGAGGGATGAAAAGGATTTTAGCGCTACTTTTAGGAGTGTTATTTTTAGTAGGTTGCAGCTCATCTCAGCCAAAGGTGCCACTTGCTGGCAAATATAAATTTGAGGGCATTAGCTACACTCATGTGCAGCGCCACGAGCCGACAAAATTTTTCTATCAAAGCCCAAAAATGATCGAGAAAAAGTATAACAAGCAAATTTTGGGGGCGCTTACAAAAGAAAATTTGCTTGATCCAAATTCTAGCGATAATCTAAAGATAAAGATAACTCACCGCAGAGAATTTATAGGCGAGGCAACCTTTGCTAAAAGCGACAGGATGGGTAATATCTACCTTACTTACGAGGTAGAAGTCGTTAGAAATGGCGAAGTTTTGAGGCATTATAGCTCTAGTGAGCTAAGGTTTAACCCAGGGGTCTTTGGAAATTTAAAGGGGCTGGTTGGACAAAATAACGATGATAGTCTTGAAAATAAGGCGATTAGCGCAAATGTAAAAGAGATAGTTGATACCATAAAAGGTATGAAGTAAATTTATGTCAAATAGAGGCTTTTTATGGATATTTCTAGGTGCGGTGGCTGAGTGTGGCTGGGCGTATGGGCTAAAACACGCGTCAAATTTCAGTGAATTTTTGCTTACGACACTGCTTGTAAGCATAAGTTTTGTCTCGTTTATGAAGGCTTTAAAATATCTGCCCGTAAGCATCTCTTATGCTGTATTTGTGGGCTTTGGGACGGCTTTTATCGTCATAGCTGAGATCGTTAGCGACTACGTAGCAAGCGGGATCATGCCAAATTTCATTAGGCTATTTTTCATAGCGACGCTCATTTTAGGCGTGCTTGGGCTAAAAGGCATAAAAGAATGATCCACTTTTTAGCGCTTTTACTAGCTGGATGTTGCGAGGTCTCTGGCGTCTTTTTTATCACGAAATTTTCAAAAAGCACAGGCGTAAAAAAGTGGGCAAATTTCATCCTTTTGCTTGGAAATTTCGCCCTTTCTTTAACGCTGCTTAGCTACGCGATGCAAACTATCGCTATGTCGGTGGCGTATGCGATCTGGACAGGCATTGGAGCGATCGGAGCAGTCGTGGTTGGCGTAGTTTTTGAAGGTGAAAAGATAAATTTTAAAAAAGCCTTGTTTTTAGCGCTCATCATCTTTAGCGTCATCATGCTAAAGATAGTTTGATGAAGGGTCTATTTTTAAACAAGCTTTTGCTAAACTTGCATAAAAAATAAAGGAGAAAAGATGAAAATAATCGAAGGAAATTTAGCCCTAAAAGGCAACGAAAAGATAGCGATCATAAACGCAAGGTTTAATCACATCATTACAGACCGCTTGGTAGAGGGCGCAAAAGATGCATTTTTACGTCACGGCGGCGACGAGAAAAATTTAACTTTAGTGCTAGTCCCTGGCGCATTTGAGATACCTATGGCGCTTGAAAAGGTGCTTGCAAGCGGTAAATTTGACGCGGTTTGCTGCGTGGGAGCGGTGATAAGAGGCGCAACGCCGCACTTTGACTACGTAAGCGCAGAGACTACCAAAGGCATCGCAAACGTCACGCTAAAATACGCAAAACCAGTCACTTTTGGCGTGCTAACGGTAGATAACATCGAGCAAGCGATCGAGCGTGCTGGCAGCAAGGCCGGAAACAAGGGCTTTGAAGCGATGACAGGCGTTATTGAGATGCTAAATTTATACAAAAAGCTAGGAGAGTAAAATGGCCACACGTCATCAAGTGAGACAAGCCATAGTTTCGCTACTTTACTCAAACGAGATAAACCCAGTAACTGCAGAGTTTGAAGAGGAATTTTTAGAAGAGAAAAAGATAAGAAATGAGCGTAAAAATGAGGCGCAGCAGACCTTTAAAGAGGTGCTAGCAAACAAAGAAAAACTAGATGAAATTTTAAAACCGCACCTAAAAGATGGCGATTTTAGCAAGGTTGGCGCAACAGAGCTTGCTATCCTTAGACTTGGGCTTTATGAGATGAAATTTAGCCAGACTGATAAAGCTGTCATAATAAACGAGGCGATCGAGCTTGCAAAGGAGCTTGGAAGCGATCAGGCGCCAAAATTTATAAACGGCGTGCTAGATAAGATAAAGGGCGATCTATGAAGCTCTGCGTCGCTCTTGATATGGCGAGCAAGGATGAAAATTTAGCCCTCGTGCGTGAGCTAAAAGGGCTTGATCTTTGGCTAAAAGTGGGGCTTAGAAGCTACCTTAGAGACGGAGCTAAATTTATAGAGGAGCTAAAAGGGGCAGGGGAGTTTAAAATCTTTCTTGATCTAAAGCTCTATGATATCCCAAACACCATGGCAGACGCCGCTGAGGTCGTCTCAAAGATAGGCGTGGATATGATAAATTTGCATGCAAGCGCTGGCGAGAGGGCGATGAAAACCGTTATGGAGCGTCTTAGTTTGCTGCAAAATCGCCCTTTGGTGCTTGCTGTATCAGCGCTAACTAGCTTTAGCGAGAGCGAATTTGAAGCGGTTTATAATGACACTATTTCGCGCTCGGTTAGGAAATTTAGCCAGATGAGCTTTGAAGCGGGGCTTGACGGCATGGTCTGCTCAGTCTTTGAAAGTAAGCTCATAAAAGACGTGACAAATCAAAATTTCATCACGCTTTGCCCTGGAGTTAGGCCTTTTGGCGAGAGTGCTGGCGATCAAAAGAGGGTTGCAAATTTAGTTAGTGCAAAGCAAGAGGGCAGCGACTTTATCGTCGTTGGCAGACCGATTTATGAAAACACAAATCCAAGAGAAATTTGCGAACGCATTTTGGAGCAAATTTAGCGCTCGAGTTTTGTGCGAAATAAATTTTTAAATTAAACCACCTCGCCAGAAGCTTGGATGACGACTTGATGCAGTAGCAAGATGAAATTTAGCAAGCTTTGTAGCGCACGAATAAAATTTAAAATTTCATTTAAAGTGACGAGCTTGGCGAGCTTAAAAGAAATTTGAGGTAAATTTGAGCGATTTTAAGAAAATCCCTTATGTCGGCGAGGCAACCGAGGCGGATCTGCTGGTACTTGGCTACGAGGATATCGCTTCGCTAAAAGGCGCGGATGCTGACGAGATGTTTGAGCGTACAAAGGCGCTTGGACGAGGCAACGTAGGTGCATCCTCTATATTTATCGCATGGTCTGCTACTACGCCAGCACGCCCAGTCCCGACAAAGCCGAGCTAAAATGGTGGCTTTGAAAGGATTAAATTTTTAAATTTCTAGCGCTAGTTTTTAAATTTGACCTATTAAATTTAAATAGTGCAAGTCTTTGCAGAACACAAGCACACTTTTTGCCGCGAAAAAACGGAGCTAAAAATTTATTTTTTAAAATTTAAAATATAGGCTTAGACATACTTTCTTTACTTAAATTTTTCTAGTCGTTTTTGTGCTTTAGTTTTGAAAAATTTATTTGTTTATGATAGACCTTGATCTTATAAACAAATTTATAGTTGTTTTAAAATTTCTTGATTTTTTAATTCATTTTATTTTTTTCATAAAAGTGGATCTTCGTCATATTTATTAGTGTTAGAAATACAAAATATATACATACTATATACACACTATAAGTAAATTTTCTGATCAAAGATTTGAATCTTTATAGTGAAACTTAAATGCAGACAATAAGAGAAAATATTTCTATAAAATTGTATGATTCAAGGGCATTGCGCCCTTGAAATTATGATCTAACAGGTGAAAGATAAGGTTTTTCAGAGTGCATAGACATCTCGTTTTGTTGTCTAAATGCTATATACTCTTCTTCGCTTAATTTTTTTATGTTAGCTATAGTGATCTTAAGAGGTGTGATACCTGAGAGCGGATCGTGGTCTTGAGCATTTGCAAGCTCATTGCCATCAGCCTCACTATAGTGGAAAGTTGTAAATATCGTACTCTCCCTAAGGTCAGGATTTACGCGAAGTTTAGCTGCGATCCTGCCGCGTTTGTTCTCTACCATTGCATAGCAGCCATCTTCTAGCTCTCTTTCTCTTGCGATATCAGGGCTTACTTCGATTAGTGGACCTTCGATGCCAGCACCATACTCTAGCGGTGGGCACTCTCTTGTCATCGTTCCTGTGTGGTAGTGATAAACTTTTCTACCTGTTGTAAATAGGCAAGGATAGACCTCATCAGGCACTTCGCTCATCGCACCTGAACCTACTGGATAGCCATCAGGTATATGCATTTTGGCTTTAAATTCAGCCTCCATGCTTGCACGCTTATCTTTATCGTCAGCGTAAAGTACTGGAGCTAGGCGGAATTTACCATCAGGCAGCATTGATTTGTGATCAGTATAAAGATCAGGTGTGCCTGGGTGATCTTCATCAGGGCATGGCCAGCTGATGCCACCTAGTTTTTCAAGTCTATAGTAGCTGATACCGCCAAAGAATTTAGGCATTAGTTTTCTAAGCTCGTCCCAAACCTCTTCTGCACTTAAGAAGTCAAATCCCTCAAGACCCATAGCTTTTGCGATGTTGCAAACTACTTTCCAGTCAGGTTCTACACCACCTACTGGCTCGCTTGCTTTTCTGGTTCTTTGAACGCGGCGAGATGTGTTGATAAATGTTCCATCTTTCTCACCCCAACCAGCCGCAGGTAAGACGACATCGGCTTTTTGAGCACTTTCAGTAAAGAATAGATCTTGTACAATAAAGCAGTCTAGGTGGTGTGTAGCATGCACAAAGTGCTCTGTCCAAGGGTCGCTCATAACAGGGTTTTCGCCGTAGACGTAAAGCACTTTTAGCTCGCCGCTATCCATCTTATCAGGTGCGTATGTTAGTTTAAAGCCAGGCACTGGATTAAGCTCGAAGTGCCAAACTTTGCGAGCTTGCTCTTGTGCATAAGCGCTATTTACTGCACCTGCTGGGATGACGTTAGGTAGTGCGCCCATATCGCATGAGCCCTGAACGTTGTTTTGGCCACGAAGTGGATTTACTCCAGCGCCTTTTTTACCTAAATTTCCTGTTAGGATCGCTAAATTTGAAAGTGAGAATACATTTGATGTACCGTCGCTAAACTGAGTGATACCCATAGTGTAGCAAATAGCTGCACTGCCAGCTTTTGCATACATCCTAGCAGCCTCAGTTATAAGCTCTCTTTTTACACCAGTCTCACGCTCAAATCTCTCAGGAGTGAAGTCTTTTACGGCTTCTTTTAGATACTCAAAACCCTCTGCATATTTTTCGATAAATTCTGTATCTTGTAAATTTTCAGAGATGATGATGTTCATCATTGTGTTTAGTGTTTTGATGTTTGAGCCAACTGGAATTTGCAAGAATATATCGGCTTTTTTAGCCATATCGGTGCGTTTTGGATCCACAACGATCATTTTTGCACCACGCTCTAAGCCTCTTTGCATCTGCATAGCGATGATCGGGTGGCATTCGCTTGTATTTGTGCCTATTAGTAAAAATACATCTGTATCAGTCGCAAACTCAACAAGATCGTTTGTCATTGTTCCGTTTCCAAGGGTGCTGGCAAGACCTGCCACTGTTGGAGCGTGTCAAAGACGAGCGCAGTGATCTACGTTGTTACTTCCTAAAGCACGAAAGAATTTTTGAAATACATAGTTGTCTTCGTTGTTTGAACGAGCTGAACTAAAGCCCATGATAGAGCTTGGACCATATTTTTCTACGCTATTTTTAAAAGTCTTTCCTAAAAATTCATAAACCTCTTCAAAGCTAACCTCTTCGAGTTTGCCCTCTTTGTTAAACTCTCCGTTTAGTTTTCTCATCATAGGTTTAGTTAAACGTTTTGGAGAATTTACAAATTCCCAACCAAACATACCTTTTAAGCACAACTCACCATCATTTACATGGTGGTTATCAGTCGGCTTTGCATCGACTATCCTACCGTTTTCTACGATAAGGTCTATGCCGCAACCAGTTCCGCAATACGGACAGGTTGTTTGAACAATCTTTTGCATAGATTTCCTTTCAAGTAATATTTCTAATA
>CAUSWS010000078.1:0-6567 GCA_963535265.1 uncultured Campylobacter sp.
ATGCTGTAAAACAAAGCTGACTGACCGCTTGCAGTCGCTATCGCAGCGGCTCCGCCCTCAAGTGCGGCGACCCTTTTTTCAAAGATATCTGTCGTTGGATTGCCAAGTCTTGTGTAGATGTGGCCACCATCTTTTAGCTCAAACCTTGCAGCCGCGACCTCAGCACTTCCAAAGTCGTAAGCCGTGCTTTGAAAAATAGGCACAGCCATCGTGCCAAAGCCCTCATGTGTGTCGTAGCCTACGTGGATCGCAGCGGTTTCTTGCTTCATTTTTGCTCCTTGTTTGGTAATTTTGGCGTAAATTATACATTAGCAAAGCCAAAATTTAGGGGATAAAATCAAATTTTGATATAATTTGCCAAAAAAAGGAAAAATTTGAACCAAGTCACGGACAAATTTAAGCGTGTAAAATATCTTCGTGCGCTAGAAAAATTTGCAAAATCAGCTATAAACGGCCTAAAAAGAGATGACTTTGACGAGACTGAATTTCGCCAAAGAGTTGAGAAAAACGCGAAAGTCATCGAAAAAATAGAGGCTGTTTATCTTGATCAACCATACTCAAAGGCGCTAGAAAATTTTATAAATTTGCTTATCAAAAATGCCCCAAAAGATGAGCTTTTAAAGGCGGCAAATCTACTTGATAAGCTAAAAAATCAAAAGACATATAAAAAAGAAAAGCATAAAAATAAATTTAAGGATGAGGATTGAAAGTAGTTATTTTTGATATGGACGGCACGGTGATCGATAGCGGCGAGGCGATATATAAAACGGTAAATGAAGTAAGGGGCGAGCTAAATTTATCGCCACTTGAAAAAGAATTTATCATAAAAGCGATCAACGAGCCAGGTAGAAATTTGGCACTTGAGTTTTACGGCATCGACACGCCAAGCAAGAGCTTAAAAGAGGGCTTTGAAGAGAAATTTAAGAAATTTTATGATGAGTGCGCGACTACCTATGATGGTGTAAAAGAGCTTTTGCAAAAGTGCAAAGAGGCTAAATTTAAGGTCGTTTTAGCAAGCAATGCACCGCATGATACGCTAGAGAAAATTTTAAAGAAAAATGAAATTTATGAGCTATTTGACGAGGTCATCGGCGCTAGCAAGGAGATACCGCAAAAGCCAGATCCTGCGATGCTTCACTTAGCTGTTAGTAAAACTAAAGCTAACAAGGCTATCTTTATAGGAGATAGTCTAAAAGACGAGTTTGCGGCCAAAAATGCAAATATGCCTTATGTGCAAGTTTGCTGGGGATTTGGCGAGGAGAGCAAAACTGCCGCGTATAACGCCAAAAATATTGGGGAGGCGTGGGAGATAATATTAAATTTTTAACTTAGTTTTAATTGGCTATAATCTTAAGAAATTTTCAAAGAAACAGCGATGATAGATATATTTGAGGGCAGTGCGAGGGATAAATTTTATGACATTTTGTTTAACGCAAATGCCGTTTTGGTTAAAAACGAGATAGATAAAATTTTTGAGAAATTTGTAGCTATGAGCGAACTTTGCGAAAAGCATGGCATTAGCGAAGATGAGATCAGAAATTTTATTTTCAGCGAACAATATAAAATTTATAACGGAGTAAATGACCTATATATCGAGCTTAGCGGAGAAATTTTAAGCCAAAATGAGTAGAATTTTTGCGCTTGTGGTCTTGCTAGCCGCTCTTCTTTTTGCAAAAGAGCCAAATTTTGACCCAAATTCGGTCCATACGTTTGAGCTTAAAAAAGATGAGTGGGCGAGGGTCTTTATAACCGAGAAAAAAACTCAAAAAGTTGAAACTTTTGACTTTTGTTGGACGCTATTTGATAGCACAAATATCACTGTGCAAAGCTTTTTTAGGCGCTATCCAAGGCAGATGGTCTTTTCGCTAAGACAAGGACAAAACACCTACATGCAGCGAGTTTTGCCTGATTTTATGATGCCACCAAATGAGAGCGTGAGCCTTTACATATCATTTGTTGATTTTAAGGATAAAAAGGCGCATTTTAGGGTGGCACTGCTAGATGAGAGCAAGCGTGTGGATGTGGGTTTTAGAGATCCGCACGAGGATAAATAGAAGGATAAAAATGGATAAAATCGATGAAATAATGAGCAAATTTATAAACGAGCTTGGCTACAAAGAGGCGTTTGAGATGTTTTTAAAGATAAGCTCAGGCAAGAAGCTGCGCTCAAAACTTCTTTTAAAAATCGCAGGCGAGAGTGAAATTTCACTTAAACTTTGCGCTATCATCGAGCTCATCCACCTCGCAAGCTTGCTACACGACGATGTCATAGACGAGGCAAATATAAGACGCGGCAAGCCAAGTATAAACGCGCTTTTTGGCAGTAAAAACTCAGTCATGCTAGGTGACATCCTCTACTCAAAGGCTTATTTTGAGCTTACAAAATTTGATCCAAGCATCGCAGCTGTCGTTTCAGATGCGGTCAGCAAACTAAGCATCGGCGAGATGATGGATGTGAAAATGGCTGAAAATTTTAATGAAAACGAGCAAGAATATCTAAAGATGATTTATTATAAAACAGCTGTTTTGATAGAAGCTACGGCTATTTGTGGGGCAAAGCTAGCTGGCAAAGATAGTGAGAAATTTGGGCTTTATGGCAAAAATTTAGGTCTTGCATTTCAGATCGTTGATGATATCTTAGACATAACTCAAGATGAAAAAACGCTTGGCAAACCAGCGCTTAACGACTTTGTCGAGGGCAAAACAACGCTTCCATACATATATCTTTATAAGAGCCTGGACGAGGCTGGCAAAACAAAGCTTAGATCGCTTTGGACAAAGAAGCTTGACGAGGGCGAAATTTCGTGGTTAAAAGAAAATTTTGATAAAACTAGCTCAGTTAGTAAAGCCATAAACGAGGCAAAAAGGCTTGGAAATGAAGCGATAGAAGCGATAAAAGAGTATAAAAACGCTGAGCTTGAAGGGATCATAAAAAGCATGATAGATAGGGAATTTTGATGCACTATTTAGACATAAGTTTTACATATAAAAATACTGATATTTCGGTCAGAGAAAAGCTTGCATTTGATAGTGACGAGAAAAAAGAGCAAATTTTAAAGCTGATAAACTCAAACAAAAACATAAAAGAGAGCATGGTGCTAAACACCTGCAACCGCGTCGAGATCATAGCTAGCGTGGAGGATGTAAAGGCTGCCACTGCTCATATCATCAGGTGTATGTCGATATTTTCGGGCGTTTTTGAAGATGAGCTTTATGAGAGAGCTGACATCTACGAAAACAGCGGTGCAGCCCACCACCTATTTGCTGTGGCAAGCTCGCTTGATAGCCTAGTCGTTGGCGAAACGCAGATCGTTGGCCAGCTAAAAAATGCCTTTAAATTTGCTTATGACAACAACTCATGTGGCGAAGATATCAGTAAGATCATCCACTACGCATGTAAGTGCGCTGCCAAGGTTAGAAACGAAACTCAAATTTCTAAAAACCCAATCTCAGTTTCAAGCGTCGCCGTGGCAAAAGCAAAAGAAATTTTTGGCACGCTTGAAGGTAAAACAGCTATCGTCGTGGGCGCTGGCGAGATGGGCGAGCTAGCAGCAAAGCACCTCATATCAAGCGGCGCAGAAGTGATCATCATAAACAGAAGCTCCGAGCGCGTCGAACAGCTAGTTGATAGCCTAGGAGATAACGCGAGCTGGGATAGCATTTTGAAATTAAAAGAGTATGTAAATAACTACGATCTCATCTTTTCAAGTACTGCAGCCCCACACGCTATCATCACAGGTGAGATCATCGAGCCAAGAGAATTTCACAGATACTTTTTTGATATCGCCGTGCCAAGAGATATCGATCTTTTAAACACGGAGCTTATCAGCGTCTATACGGTCGATAGTCTAGAGGAGATCGTGCGTAAAAATTTAGCCCTAAGAGAGGAGCAGGCGCAAAAGGCCTACTCGATCGTCGGTCAAGACACGAGCGAGTTTTTAAAGACTTTAAAAGAAGATATGAGCGTGCCTCTTATAAAATCTATCCGCAAACAGGCTGAAATTTGCGCTAAAAATGAGCTAGAAAAGGCGATGAAAAAGGGCTATTTAAAACATAGTGATTACGATGAGGCGCAAAAGCTCATCCATCAGGTCTTTAAAGCCTTTTTGCACCAGCCAACGATGAAGCTAAAAGGGCTTGCAGACGAGGAGAGAGCGAGCGAGCTTTCAAACGGAGTTAAATTTTTATTTGACATAAAAGATGAACAAAATTTTCAAGCAGGAGATATAGATGAAATTTAGTAAATTTTACGCCCCAACGACCAAAGAAGCGCCAAAAGATGCATCTTTACCAAGCCATCAGTTTTTGATAAGAGGTGGCTTTGTCGAACAGATCGGCTCTGGGCTTTACAACTATCTGCCGCTTGGAAAGATCATGCATGATAAAATTTCATGCGTGGTAAAAGAGGAGATGAACGAGGCTGGCGCGCTGGAGGTTAGCTTTAGCGTGGTCACTTCAGGCGAGCTTTGGAAGCAAAGTGGTCGTTACAACGTCTTTGGCAAGGAGCTTTTGCGCTTTAAAGATAGAAGGGATAATGACTTTGTCATAAGCCCGACAAATGAAGAGGCAGCCGTTGCTTTGGTGCGTGGCAAGGTGACTAGCTACAAGCAGCTACCACTAAATTTATACCAGATAAACACCAAATTTCGTGACGAGGCAAGACCACGCTTTGGCTTACTAAGAGGGCGCGAATTTACGATGAAAGATGGTTATAGCTTTCACTCTAGCAAAGAGGATCTAAAGCGTGAGTTTGACCTTATGGAGGCAACTTATAGTAAGATTTTTACCCGTTTGGGGCTAAATTTTAGAGCTGTTGAGGCTGATAGTGGAGCCATTGGTGGTAGCGGCAGTAAAGAATTTATGGTGCTTGCAAGTAACGGCGAGGATGACATACTTTGCTGTGAGGCTTGCAGATACGCTGCAAACGTCGAGGCTGCAAGGCGCAAGCCAAGAGTTAGCGAGGCTGAAGCGCCAGAGGCAGACGCGGCTAAATTTCTAACGCCAAATGCAAAAACTATAAAAGATGTGGCGGAGTTTTTCAAAGTTAGCGAGTTTTACTGCATAAAAGCCGTTATGAAAAAGGCGATTTATGAGGATAAAGAAGAGGTCGTGGTCTTTTTTGTAAGGGGCGATGACGAGCTTCAAGAGACAAAGGCGCAAAACGCTTGCAATGCGCTTGAGCTAGTAGATGCTAGCGAGGCTGACGTGGCTAAAGCTGGGCTTGTGGCTGGATTTTGCGGGCCAGTTGGGCTAAAAGATGTGAAATTTTTTATAGATAACGAGCTAAGGGGCGCAAATAACATGATATGCGGCGCTAACGAGAAGGACTATCACTTTGTTGGCGTTAGCGTTAGCGGATTTAACGAGGAGAGATTTAAAGACCTTGTAAAGGTAAAAGAGGGTGATAAATGCCCAGTTTGTGGCGGAAATTTAAAACTTAGCAAAGGCATAGAAGTCGGTCATATCTTTCAGCTAGGCGATAAATATTCAGCTGCGATGAACGCGACATATCTTGATGAAAACGGCAAGGCAAAGCCATTTTTGATGGGCTGCTACGGCATTGGCATAAGCAGGCTGATCGCTGTGATGATAGAGGCTAGCCACGATGAGAAGGGCTGCATCTGGAAAAAAGAGTGCGCGCCGTTTGATGTGGAGATCATCATCTCAAATTTAAAAGATGAAGCGGGCGTGAAATTTGCATTTGAGCTTTATGAGAGCCTTAAAAAAGCTGGCGTTAGCGTCATAATTGATGATAGAAACGAGAGATTTGGCGTTAAGATGAATGATTTTGAACTTATCGGCTTTCCTTATGCGTTGCTTGTGGGTAAAGAATTTGCAAATGGCAAGGTCGAGTTTATCACAAGAGATGGGCTAAGCAAAGAGACCATAGGCGCAGACGACGCCTTTAGAAAGATAAAAGAAAGCTTATGAGATTTTTCGCATTTTTGTTTTTTTTGATAGAAGTGGTCTTTATCTATCTTTTTGTTGATAAATTTGGCTTTTTGAACTACTTTCTTGAGGTGCTTGTCTCTGGATTTGTCGGCATAGCACTGCTTTTTAATGCTGGATTTTCTAGCTTAAATTCGCCTCAAGCGGCATTTAAAAGCTTTCTTGGCGGAAATTTATTTAGCCAGTTAGGACTTAGCTTTGGCGGAGCGTTGCTCTTTTTGCCAGGAATTTTAACGGATATTTTTGGCATAGCCGTGGTCGTTTTTTCTTTAGTATTTAAGAAAAATGCAGCGAAAAACGAGAGCTATCAGGAGTTTAAATTTCAAAACTTTAGCGAGCATGGCAGTAAAAAAGATGAGGGCGAGATCATCGACGTTGAGGTCATCGAAGAGCCAAAAAGAGTAAAAGAGGAGAGATGATGAAAGAGATAAAAATAGCAACTAGAAAGAGTATCTTAGCGCTTTGGCAAAGCGAGTATATCAAGACTAGGATCGAGGCGCAGCACAAGGGCATGAAGGTCGTGCTTGAGGGTATGAAGACAAAGGGCGACGTGATCCTTGACACGCCACTTGCAAAGATCGGCGGCAAGGGGCTTTTTACAAAAGAGCTTGAAGATAG
>CAUSWS010000079.1:0-6564 GCA_963535265.1 uncultured Campylobacter sp.
GCGCAGAGAAATTTAATAAACGAGGTTAGGGCATTTTTAAGAAAGATGAAGCCAAATAGCCTCGTTTTTAACCCTGACGAGCTAAGCTTAAGCGAGTTTAACGCGCTTAGCAAGGGTTTTAAGATAAATTTTAAGCCAAAGGCAAATTTCTCTAGACTAAAGAGAATTTGCAAAAGCGAAGATGAGATAAAAATTTTAAAAAAAGCTAGCGAATTTGGAGCTAAATGCTTTGATGAATTTGCTAAATTTGTGCGTGAAAATGGCGAAGGGATGAGCGAAAAAGAGCTTCATTTTAACGCCTCGCTCATATTTAGGCAAAAAAACGAGCTAGGTCTTAGCTTTGATCCGATCGTGGCGATAAACGAAAACGCCGCAAAGGCGCATGCGCTGCCTGGAGATAAAATTTTAAAAAAAGGCGATTTGCTGCTACTTGACGCTGGGGTGAAATTTAAGCGTTACTGCTCTGATCGCACCAGGACTGCTTGCTTTGATGAAAATTTTAACTTCTCAAAGGAGCAAAAATTTAAAAACGTAAAGATGCAAGAAATTTACGAGATCGTAAAAGAGGCTCAGGCTGCTGCGATAAAGGTCGCAAGAGCTGGCGTTATGGCGTGCGAGATAGACCTTGCAGCAAGGAACGTGATAGCAAAGGCTGGATATGAAAAAGCCTTTTTTCACTCGACAGGGCACGGCGTAGGTGTCGATATACACGAGCTTCCAGTCATCTCAGCAAGGAGCGAAACACTCATAAAAGAGGGTATGGTCTTTAGCGTGGAGCCTGGAATTTATTTAGAAAATGAATTTGGCGTGCGCATCGAGGACGTGGTGGTCGCAAGAGAAGGTGGGTGCGAGATCTTATGAGGCTAGCTGGAGCAAGAAAGATCGTAAAAAGCCGTTTTTGCCCTAGTTTTTTTCATAAAAGAGATGAGTTTAAATATGAGGCGCTAGTTGGCATGGGTGGCAACATCGGCGATAGCGCAAAGAGGTTTGATAAATTTATAAGAGCGATTAGTGAAGATAGGCGTTTTCACGTAGTTGAAGTCTCGCCGATCCTTATAAATGCGGCGTTTGGCTACGAAGCGCAGGATGATTTTAGTAACGCTGTTATAAATTTACAAACATCTATGAGCCCTAGAAATTTGCTAAAAATTTTGGGGCACTATGAGAGTAAATTTAAGCGCGTGAGGACGTTTAAAAATGCACCACGTACGCTTGATCTGGATATTTTGTATTTTAGTAAAAAAGTCTATAAGACGCCGCGCCTTATCATCCCGCACCCAGGGGCTAGCAAGAGGCTTAGCGTGATCGTGCCACTAGGGCTTATGAGAGGTTAAAGGATATAAATGGCTACAAAATTTCATACTTTTACAGGCGAGAGCACCATCGAGGCTTTGAAAAAGGCTCAAGAAGCGTGCGGCGAGAAGGCCATACTAGTTACCACAAAGCAAATTCAAGCCAAAACGATAAACAAAAAGCCGCTTTATGAAATTTTAGTAAGCGTCGAAGAGGACGAGGTAAAGCAGCCACCAAAGCCAAATGTAAAAGCTATAAACTATGAAAATGCCTACTCTAAATTTAGTAAAAACTACGAGCCGCCAAAGCCAAAATTTGAGATAAAAGAGGAGCCTGCTAAATTTGAAGCAAAGACAACGTCGCCTGAGCCTTACGACCCAAATGAGAGCGTGCTTTTAAACATCTCAGACGTCGCAAAAGAGATAAGTGCGATCGCAAATGTCGATATGAACGAGATAAAAGAGCCAAATACAAATGGCATGAATAAAAAAATAGACGACGTAGCAAAGCAAGTAAGCGTGCTAAGCGAGAAAATAGGGCTGATAACTGACATGATCTGGGACGAAAAAGCCCCAAATCGCAACAATCTCTCGATCCCGCCAGAGTTTGCTACTATCTACAAGCTCGCAAAACAAAGTGGTATGAAAGAGGAGCATCTAGAGGCGATCATGCAAACGACGCTTGAAAATTTGCCAGTCTCTATGAAAAGCAACCCAACCGCGGTAAAAAGGTATTTCTACTCGCTTTTGCGAAATATGCTGCCTTGCAGAAAAGAGCTCGGTGACAAAAAACAGCGCATAATGATGCTAGTTGGTCCAACTGGAGTTGGCAAGACGACGACTCTTGCAAAGCTCGCGGCTCGTTTTGCATACGGCAACGAAAAGCGCTATAAAACGGGCATTATCACGCTTGATACGTACCGTATCGGAGCGGTTGAGCAGCTATTTCAGTATGCTAAGATGATGAAGCTACCGATCCTTGACGTCATAGAGATCGAGGACTTTCAAAATGCCATAAAGCAGCTTAGCTACTGCGATGTGATACTAATCGACACCACTGGAAATTCGCAGTATGACAAAGAAAAGCTTGAAAGACTTGATAAATTTTTAAAGCATAGCGGCGCAAAGATCGATGTAAATTTAGTCCTCTCAGCTGGCTCAAAGGTCGAGGATCTAATAGAAATTTATAATGGATTTTCATTTTTGGAGATCGACACTTTAATAATCACCAAATTTGACGAGACCAAAATTTTTGGCAATGTATTTTCGCTCATATATGAGACAAATACGCCAGTTAGCTACTTTAGCGTGGGCCAAGAGGTGCCTGATGATCTTGTGGAGGCAAAGAGTGAATTTTTAGTAGAGTGCGTGTTTGACGGCTTTACAAAACAAAAGGCTAGCGATGAATAATCAAGCGCAAAAACTACAAAATTTAGTCCAGTCTCAAAATAAGGCTAAAAATACGCATTTTATAGCGATTACAAGCGGCAAAGGCGGCGTTGGCAAGAGCACGATAAGTGCAAATTTGGCAAATGTCTTGTCGCAAAATGGCTATAAAGTAGGGCTTTTTGACGCTGATATCGGCCTTGCAAACCTTGATGTTATTTTAAACGTTAAAATGGGTAAAAACCTGCTTCATGTGCTAAAAGGCGAGTGCAGCCTAAAAGATATCTTGATACCTATAAATAAGAATTTAATCCTCATTCCTGGCGAGAGCGGCGATGAAATTTTGAAATTTAACAATCAATTTTTATTTGAGAGATTTTTAGATGAGGCTAGCGAACTTGACCAGCTTGACTTTTTGATCATCGACACTGGAGCTGGCATAGGCGGCAGTACGCAGCTCTTTTTGGAAGCAGCAGACGAGGTTGTCGTGGTAACCGTGCCTGACCCTGCGGCGATAACTGACGCGTATGCGGTCATAAAGATCGTCTCAAGGTTTAAAAATAGCGAGCTTTTGCTTTTAAATATGGTAAAAAACGAGGCGGAAGCCACTAGAATTTATGAAAATGTAAAGCGAGTTGCAAATGCAAATATTGGACCAAGCTTAAATTTAGAGCTAATTGGCTACGTGGCTTCTGACAAGAGTGTGGCAAGGAGCATAAAGCAAAGGACACTCTTTACAGATGATGAAGCTTACGGCTCTGCTAGCGTGCAGATCAAGCAGATTGCTTCAAATTTGCTTTATAGGTTGGAACGAAAAGTGCTTAAAGATGAGCAAAGCAGGAGCTTTGGGGGCTTCTTTAAGCGTTTGATAGAACAATTTTAATGGAGATTGAGCTTTGCGTGCAGAAAATTTTATAGCATTTTTTACGGTTTGTGGATTTTTCATAGGCATAGTTTTTACATTGCTAAAGGTGAGCGAGCCTATCGAAATGCTTGTTTATACGCTAGTTATTACTTTATTTTTCTACCTTATAATTCACATCGTGATAATGAACTACGTCGATGTAAAAAGGACTTTGAAGAAATTTTTTGACAATCAAAGACATGAGGAGATCGCGGACTATCTCATCTCTGAGCTAAACGTTAGGGAAAAACGGATGGAAAATATCATGCTAAAAGTAACCACCGAAAATTTAGACTCTGGTAAGCAAAATGTACGAACTAAAGCAAAAGCAGCTTAATGCTTATAAAAGCACCATCAAAAAAGAGCAAGACGAGATCGTCTTAAAATACATGCCAGCTCTGCGTGCAATGGCGTTTAGACTAAAGGAGCGCTTGCCTTCAAGCATTGACGTAAACGACCTTATAAGCGTTGGTGTTGAGGAGATGATAAAGCTTAGCAGGAAATATGATAAAGAGCAAAACGACTCATTTTGGGGATATGGCAAAAAGAGAATTTATGGCTCGATGCTTGACTACCTAAGAGCGCTTGATGTTGTTAGTAGAAGCGACAGAAAGCTAGTAAAGAGCATAAATACCGAGATAGATAACTACTTTAACACACACGAAGAAGAACCAAGCGACGAGTATTTGGCTGAAAAGCTAAATGAAGATATCGAAAAGATAAGAGAGGCAAGGGGTGTTAGTGGCATCATCACCATTTTGCCAATAGACGAGCAAATGGAGCTAATCGGTCAAAGCGATGTTGAAAAAAGCGTAGAAAAAGAGGATCTTATCTTAAAGATCGAAAGTGCGCTAAAAGACTTTGATGAGCGTGATCAGATGATCGTTCAGCTTTACTACTACGAAGAGCTAAATTTAAAAGAGATCAGCGATATAATGAACATCAGCGAGAGTAGAATTTCACAAATTCATAAACGTTTGCTTGATCGCATCAGACGCAGCTTGGGGGTTTAATGGCTGATATTTTAAGTCAAGAAGAGATAGATGCGCTACTTGAAGTCGTCGATGAAGACGGCGATACGAGCAATATCGATGTTGAAGAGAACCAACAAAGCGAGCAAAGACAGATCATTATCTATGACTTCAAGCGTCCAAACCGCGTCAGTAAAGAACAACTCCGTGCAATAAAAGGCATTCATGATAAGCTTGCTAGAAATTTAGCTAGTCAAATTTCAAGCGTAATGAGAAGTATTGTTGAGATCAGACTTCACAGTGTCGATCAGATGACATATGGCGAGTTTTTGATGAGTTTGCCAAGTCCAACGAGCTTTAACGTCTTTTCTATAAAACCGCTTGATGGTAACTGTGTTCTGGAGATAAACCCGAGTATTGCATTTCCTATGATAGACCGCTTGCTTGGCGGAACTGGCGAAAATTTTGAAACAAATAGAGAGCTAACTGACATCGAGGTAAATTTGCTTGATGCAGTGCTTAGGATGATCATGCAGCGCCTAAAAGAGAGCTGGTCGATGATAACTGATATGTATCCAAACGTCGAGGCAAAAGAGAGTAGCCCAAATGTCGTTCAAATCGTCTCTCAAAATGAGATCGTTATCATGGTCGTCATGGAGATCATCGTTGGTAACTCAAGCGGTATGATAAATTTATGCTATCCAGTCATCTACCTAGAGCCGATACTTTCGCGTCTTGCAAACAGAGATATCATGCTTGGCGAAACTAGTGCTAAGAAGAGTAGAAATAAAGAGTTAAAAACGCTTATCGGAAGGGCTGAAATTTTATATGAGGCGATATTAGGAAAATCAATCGTTAGCGTAAATGAGTTTTTAAATTTAAAAGAGGGTGATATCTTAAGGCTTGATAGGGGCGCTGATGATAAGGCGATCGTTTGTATCGATAAAAAAGAGGTATTTTTAGCTGAAGTTGGACTTCATAGATTTAGAAAATCGATAAGAATCGAACAGCTAATACGCTCCGATAAAGATGAGATCAAAAATATTCTAGAAAAATACGAAGAAGAGCGAAAAGCGAAACTAATGGCTTACGAAGCTAACGAACATAATATGGAAGAAGAGACCGAAGAATATGATGAATGAGTTTTTTAATATATTCTCCAACGAATTAAAAGCGACAATCGAAGGACTAACAGGTAGAGCGCCAGAGATCGGTGAGAGGAACGAATTTGATGCCCCTACTCAAAATGGTATAAAGCCACCAGTTGTTATGGCTAGCGTTGCCTTAAGCGGTGACATTAGCGCTAAAGTTGAGATCGTATGTACGCCAGTGCTAGTCAGTGCCGTTAGTGAATGGATGATGGGCGAAGAGGAAATCTCACGTAATGAAAATCTTGGAAATGATGAGCTTGACGCCGCCAAAGAGATCTTTTCAAACCTCTTTAGCGCCTTTAGCACCTCTCTTGGCGCGCAAAAAGGCATGCCAAAAATCAGCTTTGAAGTGGTAAATGTAAATTTCTTAGATGAAAATTCCCCTCTTGATTTTAGCGTTTATGAAAAGCTTTTCTTGTTTAACGTAAAGATTGAGGATCTAAACGAGCATATCGGCTTTGCTTGCGATCATGCACTTATGAGATTTTTTGAACCAGCTAAAGCTGAAGCGCCAACAGCTCCTGCTAGCGCGCCTCATAACTCTAAAAATGAATTTAGCGCCGAAGAGATGAGAAATATCAGCCTTATTATGGATGTTAGGCTACCTATTCGCGTGAGAATCGGCTCAAAAAGGATGCTCTTAAAAGATGTACTCACTATGGATATAGGCTCAGTCATCGAGCTAAATCAGCTAGCAAACGACCCGCTTGAAATTTTGATAGGAGATAAGGTGATAGCCCTTGGCGAAGTTGTCATAATAGACGGTAACTTTGGCATCCAGATCACTCAGATAGGCTCAAAACGCGAGAGGCTTCAGCAGTTAAAATAATGAATGAATTAGTAAATGATCTCTTAAAATT
>CAUSWS010000080.1:0-6466 GCA_963535265.1 uncultured Campylobacter sp.
GAATTTCTAAATTTTAAAAATTCTTTTTGTGGGATCTTTGCCTTGTGGCGGAGGGATTTTATCTTATAGGCGAGCTTAGCGTCATCAAAGACATATCTTTTTATATCTTCAACGACGCGAAGCCCTTCTTTTAGCCTATTTAGATTCGCATCTATCACTCGGTAGATGCGCTCGTCATTAGTCATTTCTATTAAAAATGCCTAAAATTTGTAGTAATGATGTAAATAAATTTACAAAATCAAGATACAAAGCAACTGCACCCTCAACTGGTGTCTCGTAGTTGCCACGGATGATATTTTGTGTATCAAAAAGTATGTAAGCACTAAATAAGATCGATGAAATACTTGCGATTACAAGTTGAAACATCGTGCTTTTAACGAAAATGTTGATGATCGCTGCCACAACGATAACTATCAAAGTTATAAATAGCATCTTGCCCATCGTTGTGAAGTCGCGTTTTGTATTCATCGCAAAGACGCTTAATGCACCAAATGCAACTGTCGTCAAACCAAACGCCTGAGCCACTATACTAGCACCACTTGGCATAGCAAGGATCGCTGAAAGTAGCGGAGTTAGCGTAAGACCGCTTACAAATGTAAATGCAAAAAGAAGTATTAAATTTAATCCCTCTTTGCGTTTAGCCGCCATTAGTCCAAAAAGTAGAACAAACTCAAGTATCACAAGTCCCCAAAACAAAAATCTATTTGCCGCAAAAACGCCAGCGATACTAATGCCTACATAAGCGCCAGCAGTAGCTGAAAGTAGTGATGCTGCAAAAAGTTGATAAGTCTGTTTTATAAAAGTGCTTAGTGAGCTTTGAGAATACGCAAGCTCCTCTTGATTTTGCTTAGCGTAGTTTCTATCATACAAACTCATTTTTTCTCCTTATGAATTTTTGCGATGAGTTTAGCCTAAAATAATTAAACAATATATAAAAAGAAGTTTAATAAAAAATATTAGTTTAAAGTTCGTTTTAGAGAGCATTTTTTTGATTAAATAAAAGTTGCTATAATCGCGATAAAAATATAAAAAATGGAGATAAATTTTATGGATGATTCAATACTTGAAGGTGCAGTAAAATTTATGGAAGATGGTTTTTTAGAGCATGAAGAGCTCTTTAAAAGTCTGCAACACAAGCAAGATCCGCACACGCTTTTCATATCATGCGTGGATTCAAGGGTCGTGCCAAATTTGATAACAAACTGCCTACCAGGCGAGCTTTTTATGGTGCGAAATATCGCAAACATCGTGCCACCTTATAGGGTGAGCGAAGAGTTTTTGGCGACCACTTCGGCGATCGAATATGCGCTTGAAGTTTTAAACATCAAAAACATCATCATTTGCGGACACTCTGACTGTGGTGGATGCGCGGCACTTTATGTTGATGAAAAGAAGCTAAAAAACACTCCAAACGTTAGAAACTGGATCAGGCTAATAGAGCCTATCAAGCGAGAAGTGCTTAAATTTACAAGCGATGATCCAGCCAAAATGGCGTGGCTAACCGAGAGACTAAACGTGATAAATTCGATCGAAAACATAATGACATATCCAAATGTAAAAGAGGAGTATGAAAGTGGCAAGCTTCAAATTTATGGCTGGCACTACATCATAGAAACTGGCGAAATTTTTAGCTACGATTTAAAAGAGGGCACGTTTAAACTTCTAGCGGACAAAAGAGGCGAAAATGCGTAAATTTCTAACCATCATCCTGCTTTCTTTCATAACTCTTTTTGGCGCTGATAACAACGTAACGCAAGAAGACGATATCATCAGCATAACAAATCAAATTCAAACCCTAAACAGCCAGATAAACATCATAAAATCTCAGCAAAAAGACCTAAACGCTTCAAAGATCGATAACTCCAATTTGATCACTCTTCAAAAGAAAAAGAGCGATCTTTTAGAAAAGATACCAAACTACGTCATGCAGATCGAGGTAACACAAAGCGATATAAATAAATTTAATCTGCAAAAAGAGGCACTAGAAAAAAAGGTCGCAAGACTTGAGAAGCAGTCAAACAAGGACGCCTATATCCAAAGTGCTATCGAGCTTGAGAAGATGAAGGTTGATTACGCTTACTACTCAGCGCTTATTAGCCTTGAAGAGATCTTTAAAAAGGGTGCTAAAGCAAATTCTATAAGAGATGTGATAGATAATGGACTTTTAAATTTACAGACAAATTCTTATGTAAGTATAAAAGATCTAAAAGACTCACTAAATGACACTTCAGGCTCTTACGACAGCGCCTTTTTTGACCTTGAGCTGAAAAAAGAGAGTGAAGAAGAAATTTTAACCTATCTTAAAAATAATGCCGATCTTCTAAGCTCAAGTATGCTCTTGTCTGAGCTAAATTTAGTCGATGCAGTCGAGTATATAAACAAAACAACAGCCATAAATTCAAGCAAATTTAACATCGGCAAGATCGTTGTTATCGTTGCGATATTTTTATTTTTCGTCTCGCTAACTAGAATTTTAGCCAAGCTCACCTACTGGGTGATGTCACTCGTCGCTTCAGGCGAAGGGGTAAAAGAGGTTAAAAATCAGATCGTTGATATCATCAAAAAGCCGATCTCAGCACTTCTTATCATCTATGCGCTAAACATCTGTATCGGCATTGGATTTTATCCAGTGCCAGTGCCTCTAACGGTAGCAAATATCTTTTCTATCATATATATAGTCGCATTTTCATGGCTTGTCCTCACCATACTAAATGGCTACGGCATCGCTATACTCGACAAGATCGCGCAAAAAAGCAAGCGTAAAGAGGTGATAAACCTAGCACTAAAAGTAATCTACGTGATCGTGTTAATTATCACACTCTTACTGATCCTTCAAAAGCTTGGCTTTGATATCTCAGCGCTTATCGCCTCACTTGGTATCGGTGGTCTTGCTGTTGCCTTCGCTGCTAAAGACATCATCGCAAACTTCTTTGCATCTGTTATGATGCTCTTTGACAACTCATTTTCACAAGGCGACTGGATAGTTTGTGGCGACATCGAGGGCACGGTCGTTGAGATAGGATTTAGAAAAACAACAGTTAGAAGCTTTGATAACGCCCTTATCTTCGTGCCAAACTCAAAGCTAGCGAGCGATCCTGTTAGAAACTGGACCAGAAGAAAGGTCGGCAGACGCATAAGAATGGTTATTGGCATCGAGTATGGACCAACTACAGAAGAGATCAAAAAATGTGTAAATGACATCAAAAATATGCTGATAAATCACCCAGATATCGCTAAAAGCGAAGATATCGCGGCTAATAAAAGAGGTCTAAAATATAGACAAAACATAGTTTCAGTTGATGACTACGCTGGATATAAGTCAAATTTATTTGTCGTGGTTGATGACTTTGCTGATAGCTCGATAAATATCCTAGTTTATTGCTTTGCAAAAACTATCGTTTGGGGAGAGTTTTTAGATGTAAAACAAGATGTAATGCTAAAAATTATGGATATTTTAAAGCAAAATGGTCTAAATTTTGCATTCCCAAGCCAAAGCTTGTATATAGAAAATATCAAAGATAAAATTTAAGGAGAGAAAAATGAGTGATGATTTTGACTACGAAGAGGTAGAAGAAGACTACTCTGAATTTAACGACGAGAACGAGGATAGTAGCGATAGTTATGACTATAACTACGACGAAAATGACTACAACTATGAAGATAGTGATGAGGATGAGGATAGTTACGACTCGTATTAAAATGGTCTAATTAAATTTAATGGATGAAATTAACGGAGAGAATGCTTGGTACAGGAATTTATAGAGCAAGATAGCTATAAGGCTATCGATGACATTTACAAAACGATATTAAACGTAGCGATATTAAGTAACTTGCTTGCTATTTTAGTATTTGGTTTTTTTAGTGAAAGCCTATTAATTGTTTTTATATGTCTCTTGTTTTTTTGCATAAATATATCACTAAGGCTAAAATTTGACGTTAAAAAAAGATATCTAATATCCGCACTTTTTCATATAAATACAACTGCTGTTGTTATTGCTGGAGTTATTAATATGGGGTGGGGTTGTGGTATTTGGATAACTCTACTTGGAGTAGTTCTTATAAATTACTTTCTATCGTTTAAACAAAAAATTATTATCTATATAGTTAGTTTAGTTGAATTGTTTGTACTTATATGGCTATATTTTTCATATAAAGATAGTCAAACTATAGCATCAGATACTTTATTAAAGACAGTTACATTTTTAAGCGTCTGCTTTACTTATTATATAGTTATAAGATCATCTTCCTTTGCTGATGCTATCACATCTAGCAACTATATACAAATTATAAATGAAAAAATAAATATAGAAGAAAATGCAAAATATGACTTTCTAACTGGTCTTTTAAATAGACGCTCAATAGAAAAGATACTAAAATACGAACTCAATGAGCTCAAAGATAAGTATAATGACACAAATTTAATTATTATGCTTGGTGATATAGACAATTTTAAACAAATAAACGATACGTATGGTCATAGTGTAGGCGATGAAATTTTAAAAAATATAGCAAAAGCTCTGAAAGATACTTTTAGAGAAAATGACTATGTCTGTCGTTGGGGTGGCGAAGAATTTTTAGCTATATTACCCAATGTTAAAACAGATGATGTAAAAAAAATAGAAAATAGACTTAATGCGAGGATAGCTAAAGTAAAGCTCCCAAACCAAAGCGTTGTAACTATGACTTTTGGTCTTGTTCTTTGTGCCAATGGAGTTAGTATTGATATAAACACTGTGATAGATATAGCAGACAAAAAACTCTATAATGGTAAAAAGAATGGTAAAGATCGCATAGAATATGCCATTTTAAAAAAGGGATATACACACTATGATAATGCCTAAACTTTCGCTTTATATATCGCTAAAGATCATTATTTTCTTAGTTTTTATAGTCCATCTTTTTTATCTAATTATATTCTTCTTGTTTAGTCAAGAAATTTTAGCTGTAGCAAACATCCTTTCAGTTAGCATATATCTTTTTACTTTAAAACTACTGTTTGACAGCGATGAGAACAGCAAAATTGCAATGGTCATATTACAAGTAGAAATTTTACTTCACGCATCACTTTGTTTATATATCCTTGGATGGGGATATGGCTTTGAAATATTGTTCTTAACATCGATGGTTAGTCTCTTCTTCATATCCATTAGCTTTAAGTTTTTAAATAAAGCTATATCAATATTTCATATAGTGCTGCTTATATTTTTATTTTTTACACTTGATACACATAGCAATAATAACGGATTTTATAAAGAAACGTTATTTGTATTTAATCTAACAATATCTTTCATATTTGCTATTATTACTTCATTTTTATTAGAAAGCTCAAATTTATTCATATTTTTAAGTATTTTAGAAGAAAAGGAAATGGCTAAAAATATCCTAAATCATGATCCGCTAACTGGACTTTTAAATCGCGCTTCGATGCAGCAAATTTTAAACCAAAAAGAACTTTATGAAAATAGAGATTTTGCAATCGTGATGTGCGATATAGACAATTTTAAAAAAATAAACGATACCTATGGCCACGGTGCAGGAGATGCTGTTTTAAAAAGTTTATCAGGCATATTTAAAAGCACCTTTAGAGATGAAGATAGAGTGGCTAGATTCGGTGGTGAAGAATTTTTAGCCGTCGTTACAGGTATCAAAAAAGATGCTGCTGTAAACGTAGTAGAGCGTGTAAGAGAGACTCTCAATAAAAACATAGTTGAGTTTGAAAATATAAAAATAAATGCAACTATGACATTTGGAGTTGTTGCACATGATGGCACAGGTGAGTTTAGTATAGAAAAAATGATAAAACAAGCTGACGAGCTACTTTACGTTGGTAAGCGAAATGGTAAAAATATCGTTATGAGTGCAGATTACGATCCAAGAGGATAAATTTAGAGGCCTAGACCTCTAAATTTTAATGTCCATACATTATGTTTGGTAGCCAAAGTGAAATTTGCGGTATATAAGTAACCAAGATAAGGCCAAAGAACAAGGTCAGCGTCCACGGCAAGCACGCCATGATTACCTCTTTTAAGTTCATATTTGTAAGACCGCTTGCGACAAATAAATTTAGTCCAACAGGCGGAGTTACCATACCTATCTCCATATTTACAACCAAGATGATACCAAAGTGAATAGGATCAACGCCAAGCTGCGTAGCTATCGGAAGCAAGAGCGGCACCATGATCATGATAACACTTGAAGGCTCCATAAACTGACCCATGATAAAGAGCAAGATATTTACAAATATCAAAAATCCTATCATGCCGATATTTGCGTCAAGTATCATCGAAGCGATCGCTTGCGGGATCTGCTCGCTAGTTAGCAAATATGCAAAAACAACGGCGTTTGCGATGATGAAAAATATCATAGCTGTTGTAAGGGCTGAGTCTAGGCAGATATCCCAAAGGTCTTTTATCTTTATATCTCTATAGATAAAAAGTGAGATAAATAGCGCATAGACCGCACTTGC
>CAUSWS010000081.1:0-6440 GCA_963535265.1 uncultured Campylobacter sp.
ATTATTTAAAAAAGAATTGAGATTATACAAAAAACATTATTATATGTCAAGAAAAAATTAAATTTTAAATCAAATTAAAGCTATTTTGTCCGCTATCTCTAAGCGAAAAATATAAAATTTTATTTTTAAATCTTTTAAATTTAAAGCCAAAATTTCTTAGAAATTCAAACCATTTTTACTTTATAATCCAACAAACAAAAACACAATCAAGCACACAATCCACTTAGTGGCAAATTTAATCCCTGCCTAAAAACCTTACCACCATTTTTCTTGCTTTTTCTATCTTTTCAGTGTCTTGATCTTGGACTGCACTAGAAGATATCCACTTTTTACCAAATAAATTTTGAGCTGCCTCTATCATAACTGCGCAGGTGTATAGCTCTTTTTCGCTAGAGATGCCTTGCAAAAATGCGGCTTTTGTTTTATCTCGCAAGATTGCTTGGCTGCCCCTATGAAACGACATCTGCATAAGGCTAGCTGCCGCCCATGCCCTACAAAGGCTATCTTTGCTACCAAGCATCTCGCTTATCAAAATATCTATTTGCTCTGGCGTGCCAACCCAGCCAAGCGCTATTATAAGCTTGCGTCGAAAGGCATTATTTGTCCCCAAAAAAGAGATGATTTGAGGGATAAGGCGGTCGCAAAATGCGGTGTAAAAATCTCTATGCTTAGACTTAGTGAGGATTTGCGCTATAAGATAGATGGTTTCTATTTTTAGTTTTTGATCGCTCTTTTTGGCTAAGCGCTCAAACAAAAACTCTAGCCCAGCGCCTCCATGCCTATCAAAACTGCTTTCTAAATTTAGTTGCCTGCCCTCTTGCCACTCTTTGCAAATGAGCTCATAGTGATATGCTATCTCGCTACTAGCGCCTAAATTTGCTATAAATTTGATCCTTTTGCCATCCTGAAAATTCTCTTTTTTAAGCTCTAGATACTCTTTTTCAAGGTCATTTAAATTTAGCACTAAATTTTACTTTATCATCTCAAGTTTGGCTTTGCAGGCATCTTTGTAAGCGCTTGTGAAATTTGAGCCAACGCACTCGTCCAAATAGCCCTTAGCTAGCTTATACTGCTTTTGTCTGATGTAAATTTCACTTGCTAAATTTAGAGCATGCAATCGATCTTCTGGCTCAAGCTTCATATTTAGTATAAATTTCGCCTCATCAAGCGCCTCATCAAGGTTATCTGTCTTTAACGAAGCCTCTGAGTAGTCAAAATTTAGCTTTGGTGAAAAGGTATTTATCTTGGCCCTAGTTTGCAGCTCAAGCGCCTTTTTAGCGTAGGTTGCAGCGATAGCATAGTCGTTGCTCTTCATCGCATAGTCGCTTATAGCCGCATACGCCTCGATGATTTTAAAATCCTGCCCCCTTAGCTGCTCGATCGCACTGATCGTTGATACCGCCTCGGTAAAACGCTTTAGCGCAAGCAGCGAGTAAAATCTATCAAAAAGCGATGGCGTAGGATCCGAGTACTCGACCGCTGAGCCAAGCGAGAGCGCGTCATTTGCCGCAGTGATCGCATGCTCGTAGTCTTTATTTTTATATAAAATTTTGCTCAAATTTACCAGCCACTCGACTCTATCTTCTAAATTTTCATCCTTCACGTGCGCCTTGGCAAGCTCTAGCGCATCGTTGTAACGTGTCGTTCTAAAGTAGCAGTTAAATAGCTTAAACTGTGGCAAAGAGACCTTGCTCACATCGTAGTTTTCGAGTAAATTTACAACCGCCGTGCAGTCATCTTTGATGAAAAATTCTTTTGTTAGCTCAAGCGCAGCCTCATTTACTAGCTCCATCGCCCGGCTTAAATTTTCATCTTTTGCGAGGTTGTTGTAAGCTAGCGCATCGGCAAATTTACGCTCTTTTAGATCAAGCTCAAGCTCGCTGATTAGCGCCTTTTGGCTGATATTTGTGCCGGCATATTTTTCGATTAGATCTTTATATCTTGCGTGAAGTGCGGTGGCGTTTTTATCGTCCTCTTCAAAAAATAGCCCATCCTTTGCCTTAGCGACCTCATCGATATAATCGCCATATTTAAACTCTTTTTCGTATCTGTTTAGATACTCATACGCCCTTTTTTCATCTTTGGTTTTGGCTAAATTTAGCGCTAAATTTTTTAATGCTGCCTCGTAAAAATCCTTTGTCCTGTCGCTATTATTTATCAAAATTTCATAAATTTTAGCAGCCACGTCTGGCATATCTTTGCTGGCAAATGTATAGGCTAAATTCATCGATTTTGTCGGATCGTTCATGAAAAATTTTTCATTTGCATTTGCGATCTTTAGTACAAATTTCTTTGCCTCGTCAAATTTCTCTTTATCGATATTTGCGTCCGCTAGGCTTAGTGCAGCTCTACTTGCAAGGTCGATGTCATTTGTAGAGTAGAGCACCTTTTCATAGTCGCTTAGCGCCTCTTTTTGCCTGCCTATTTTATATAGGTAGTCAGCATAATCAAGCGTGGCAAGCTTTGTAAATTTAGACTCTGCGTGCTCTTCGCTTAGTATGTCAAGCATATATTTTGCATCACTTGCGATGCTATCTTTGAGGTAAGCTCTGGCGATGAGATATAGCACCTCTGAGTAGTTCTCATCAGAAGGGAATTTTCTTATCCAGGCTCTGCCCTCGCTTACGATATCTTTTGGCTCAAGCCCCTCAAACTCGCTCTTTGTCTCAAAAATTTTATCTAGCGCTCTTAGTCTAAAAAGTAAAAACTCGCTTGAGAAAAGACTGGCTGGGTGCCTTTTCATCGCTGTTTGCGTATCTTTTACCACGCTTTCATAAGCGCCTTTTTCATAAGCTCTTTTTATATTTATGTAGATGTCTATATCGTTGCTATCAAGCCCAGCGATAGGCGCTTTGTTAAGATCAAGCGCTCCGATGCTTGGACTTAGCATATCTCTAAAATCAGGCGAAAAATTTAGCCCAGATACTCTTTTGTTGTTTTCGCTAAGCGAAGTGTCGATGATGATGCTAAAGTGCTTTGAGATGGTCGTCTTTGGCGTATCTTGCACGCTTGGACTGCTGTAAAGCTCAGTTTGAACATTTAGAAGTTTTGAAGGTGCTTTTGGCATGATGACGATAAAGAGTTTGCCGTCTTGCTTTTTATATTTTATGTCCATTAAAGGCAGTGTTGTATCTTCAATCTTTGGCAATATCCCATCATCGAGCATACAAACGTAGCGCTTCGTGTCGTAGGCTAAAATTTGCTCCACACATTCAAATTCTTTTTCGTCGCTTAGCTGAAGGACGCTATAAGGCTTATTTGCGTTTGCGCCGCTGTTTAGGCTAAGGCTAAAGGCGGATAGATAAAGCGGTAAAAATAAGATGGTTAAGAGCTTTTTCATGCCGCCATTATAGTTAAATTTTCTAAAATCCTGAAGCAAAGACAAAATGCTCGATAAATTCCAAAATCGCCCCAGAAAATAAAAAGGCAAAGACCGTGCCAGCAACGGCAACTCCAACGATCACTTTTAGCGCCATCGAGACATTTGAGATGTAGATATTTTTATCTTTTACGATAGGCTCTTTTAAAAACATAAAAACGATGAGCTTTAGGTAGTAATAAATAGCAATCGCCGAGTTTATCATGATGATGAGGCTAAGCACGACATAATCAGACTTTATAAGCGATGAGATAAGCACCATCTTGCCCCAAAATACGCTAAAAGGCGGTATGCCAGCAAGGGCTATCATGAAAATTCCCATTATCACAGCGTAACTTGGCAAAATTTTAATAAGCCCTGAAAATTTCTCATACGGGTGTTTAAAGCGCTTGTCCCAGCAGACGACGTCGTCGCACCTCGCGACCCAGAGCATAGAAAATGCGCCCAAATTTGCAAACAAAAACATGATCCAGTAGAAAAACAAGGCGACATTTGCCTCGTGAGAATTTGCCACAAGCGCGCAGAGCACGACACCAGCGTGAGCTATCGAGCTAAAGGCCAGCATCCTTTTGACGTCTTTTTGCACTAGCGCCATGATATTTGCAAGGCTCATCGTAAGCACGGCGATGATGTAGAGCATATCTTTTATCCATGAAATTCCAGAGCCCTCAAGCATCGCAAAAATTCTTAACGCGACGATAAAGCCCGCCACCTTTGGCACGATCGACATATAGCCAGCTAGCGGGGCATTTGAGCCCTCATAAACGTCTGGGATCCATGTGTGAAATGGTATGAGCGAGAGCTTAAAGCCAATGGCTGAAGCTATGAAAACGCAGCCAAGCAAGATTATTAAGTTTTGATTTAGGCTAAGATCTTTTATGACAACGCCTATGCGAGCGATGTCTATTGAGTTTGTTGCTAGATAAAACATCGCTATCGCCATCGCAAAAAAGCCAGCTGAGAGCGAGCCCATCGCGAAGTATTTGATGGCAGCCTCGACGCTTTTTGCTTTGTTGTGAAGGGCGATTAGGGTGTAGAGGCAAAGCGAGCTGAGCTCAAGGCCTAAAAAGATGATGAGTAGGTTGTTTGAGCTCACCATAAACAAAAATCCAGCGATCATAAACAAAAATAGCGCGTAGTACTCGTAAATTTTATACTCAAAATACTCTTTTGTGCTAAGTGCAAGAGGGATGAAAAGGGCTGAGGCGATTAGGATGATGATCTGCGAGATGATAGAAATTCCATCGACTAATAGCATATCCCAAAAGCTTAGGCTAAGCCCGTTAAAATCAAGCGTAATGCCTAAATTTACAAATATAGCGATGATACAAAATACACAGTAGAAATTCCTCGAAAGATCCTTTTTTATCGCTCCAACTATGAGGATAAAAAGTGCAAAAACCATCATGCTTAGCATCGGCGAGAGTGATTGTAGCGAGATCTCGTTTAGGTCTAAAAAGGCTATTTCGTTCATAGTTTGCTCCCGCCATTTAAAGATGAAATTTTATCCTTTGTGCCGTTATTTACAGCTCTAGTTTGCATTTTGCTTATGATATTTTGCACACTTGGCTCAAGTGGTTTTAGTATCAAATTTGGTGCGATACCAAGAATGATTATGAGCAAGCAAAGTGGCACAAGAGCGGCTAACTCTTTTAAATTTAGATCTTTTAGGCTTAAATTTTTCTCCTTGCACTCGCCAAAAAAGACCCTTTTATAAAGTACGAGCATATAAACAGCGCCCACGATGATGCTAAAGCCACCAAGTAGTGCAAAGAGCTTGTTTAGCTTAAAGACGCCAAGCAAGCTCAAAAACTCGCCTACAAAGCCAATGGTTAGCGGCAGGCCGATACTTGCAAGGGTCGCTATAAAAAATATGAGCGCGTACTTTGGCATCACCTTAGCAAGGCCGCCAAATTCGCAAATTTCTTTGGTGTGAGCCCTCTCATAGATGACGCCAACTAGCAAAAATAGCGCGCCACTTACGATGCCGTGGCTTATCATTAAAAATATCGAGCCGCCAAGGCCTATTAAATTTAGTGAAAATATGCCTAGCATGATGACACCCATGTGTGAAATGGAGCTATAAGCGATCACTTGCTTCATGTCGCTTTGAGCGTAGGCAACAAGGGCTGCGTAGATGATCATGATGATGGCTATGGCGCAGACAAAGCCGCTTAAAAGTAGGCTCGCATCTGGGAAAAGTGGTAGTGAAAATCTCACAAAGCCGTAAGTACCCATCTTTAAAAGCACGCTAGCAAGCAGCACTGAGCCGATAGTCGGAGCCTGTCCGTGTGCGTAAGGTAGCCACGTGTGAAACGGAAACAGCGGAGTTTTCACGCCAAAGGCAAAGAAAAATGCTAAAAATAGCCAAATTTGAGCATTTTGTCCGATACCAAGCTTATACCAATCAAGCAGATTAAAGCTAAAGACGCCGCTTTTTTGATAGCACAGATAGCCGATAAAGATGATCGCTACTAGCATAAAGACAGAGCCTAAAAATGTGTAGATAAAAAATTTAATCGCAGCGTAAATTCTATTTTTACTGCCAAATGCGCCGATGATGTAAAGAAGCGGTATGAGACTAAGCTCCCAAAAGCTGTAAAATAAGATCATATCAAGCGCGCTAAAGACGCCCATCATCGTGCTCTCTAAAAATAGCACGCTAATAACCAGGTGCTTTAAATTTCCATCATCACTAAGTGCGGCGATAGAGATGAAGCTCATAAATGCGCTAAGGACTATAAGCACAAGTGAGATGGTGTCGATGCCGACAAAGTAGCTGATATTTAGGCTTGGTATGAGCGAGACTTGATGCGTTAAAACAAAGTCATAACCCTGAAAATCGACATTTACGCAGATAAAAATAGCTAGCAAAAGTTCAATTAAAGCGATGCTTGCTCCATAAAATTTGATGCTTTTATTTTCTATCAAAAAGCCAAGTATTGCGCTTATTGCTGGGAAAAATATGATGACACTTAGCATTATTTGGCTCCGTTTAATAAAAATATAAAGCTTAAAAGCAAGGCAAATCCTGCGACCATAAATCTAAGCATGATGCTTA
>CAUSWS010000082.1:0-6387 GCA_963535265.1 uncultured Campylobacter sp.
GGAGCTTGCAAAACCTCAGGCTTTTTCTTTTTTAGCCACAAGCTCTTTTCACACTGAAGCCCACGGATGTAGAGGGATTTAGATAGTGCCATTGTCTATACCTTTAAAATTTGTTTTATTTCTATATATCGTCAAAAAGATCTTTGTTTCAAAGTCCTTTTTTGTGAGATTATACCAGCAAAATAGGAATAAAATTTGTCCATTGTTTACTTTAAAATTAATCCCAAAAAGGAGTGGCGATGAAAAAGATCAGACAGATAAAAGAGCTATTTGAGGCTGGTAAAGAGAAGCAAGCAAAAGATATGCTGGGTCACTTGATAAACGACTCGACAAATCAATGCTTTGTCTGCACAAGATGGATATACCGCACGATGTGTGGTAGGCCTGAAAACGGCATATCTGGCGCAGCTGTTATATTTAAACTAAGGTGGGTATTAAAAGTAATGCTTTAATATTAGGGAACTTAAATTTTTAAAAACCCAATAGCACTATTAGTAAGGTTGCTTTCTTTTGTAAAAACAAATGCATATAGTCATTTACAATAAAAATATACTTGTATTTAAATAACAATCTTATTTGTATCTTATCCCATATCTTTTTATGATATAATTGTATTGCATTACATAATAAAGGGATAATATGCTAGATCAACTTTTTTTAAAGAGCAATGACCTTATAAGGTTAAATAACCATAAATTTAAAAGATACTTTATAGACTCCAAAGACTTATCCCATAGGCTTATCGTTATCCTGGGACAAAGAGGAATAGGTAAAACAACTACGTTAGCTCAACTTGCCAGTAAAAACAAAGATAGTCTTTACCTAAGCCTAGATGACATAGAGATATCAAACGATATAACCTCGATTATAAGAGAATTTGTATTAAATGGCGGAAAACATCTATATCTGGATGAAATTCATAAGAGTAAAGATATATCTGCTGTATTAAAATTTGCCTATGATAACTTTAAAGAGTTAAATATAGTAGCTACTGGTTCATCTGCTCTTGAAGTGCTAAAAAGCTCTCATGATCTAAGCAGAAGAGCGATAGTATATAAGATGAGTGGAATGAGCTTTAGGGAGTATGCAGGGCTAAGATATGGTATAAATTTAAAAGCTATTGAGCTTGTAAATTTACTTACAAACCATCAGGAGATAGCTGTTGATATCATTAATACTTTAAAACAAAAAGAGTTAGCAGCTGTTAAGCTTTTTAGAGAGTATCTAAAGGTGGGTTACTACCCATACTATAATGATATGCCAAATGATACCGCCTTTTATCAGACCCTAAGACAAAGTATAGAAGCTACGATAGATAGCGATCTTTTAAGTATATATCCAAATTTAAACGGCAACACGGCAAGAAAGCTAAAGATCTTAACTCATGCCATAAGCACAAACGTCCCATATCAGCCAAACTACTCAAGCCTAAAATCGCTTGTTGATATAAGGGATGATAGGACGCTAAAAGAGTATCTTGCTATGCTTGATAGCGCTGGACTTATAAGGCTTTTAATGAAAAGTGAGCTAGCTATAAAAAATATGGATAAGGCAGACAAAATTTACCTTGAAAATACAAATTTAATGTATATAAATAGCCCTGATATAGGAAATGTTAGAGAGACATTCTTTACTAACCAGCTTGGAAATATCACTGAAATTTACTCGGGCAAAGCCGGAGATTTTATAGTAGGCGAATTTGTCTTTGAAATAGGCGGAGCAAAAAAGAGCTTTGAGCAGATAAAAGATATGCCAAATTCTTTTATAGCGGCAGATGATATTGAAGTAGGGGTTGGAAATAAAATTCCACTTTGGCTGTTTGGGTTTTTATACTAGCACTACTTTGGCAATAAACTATTGCTAGTATAAAAAGCAATTGTGGAAAAATCACCTTGACTCAAGACAAATTAAGCGTTTAGTTATGACTTCGTCTTACTGCTTGTTAAATCTCTTATTAATTTCAATTGCACAAACCTACAAGAGCAAAATCAAATTAACACGCCTGAAATAAGTTTAAAATAAGCTTTAATATAAAAAAATTATTAGTAATATATATTTTAATAGCATAAAAATATAACAAAAAAATATATTTATACTTGTAAAAATATATTTTTTAATGTATATTTAATAAATAAAAGCCTAATATTTTATGATATTAAATTTCAGCAAGAAAGGAGAAAACATGGAATTTTTAATGGTTCTTATGTTTTTCGTCGCAGCTCTTTTGCTGTGGCTCAAGCCTGAGAAAAAGCGCGCGGTTATGGGCTTTGGTATTGCAGGTGTCGCGATACTCGTCATCATGATGGCATGGGTAAATAAATTTGCCGTCGTGCCTATGGGAAATTTCTAGGAGCGAGCGATGGAAAGTATGCAAGATAAAATGTCTCAAAGCTTCACCCGCAGCACCGAAATTTCTGCGGGCTGGGGCGATGATGAGAAGCTATTTTTCAACCTTTTTGCCCTCGCGGCGCTCGCTCTCATCGCTTTGCCGGTAGGTATCGCATGCCTTGTTTTGGGCTTTGGTATGGGCGATAGTCCCTGCATTATGTGTTGGCATGAGAGATTTTGCATGGTAGCGATCTCGTTTATGGCGCTAGTTATCGTTAGATACGGCTTTAAGGTCAAATACCTCGCTGCAATCATCTTTTTAGCGTGCCTTGGGCTTTACGACGGCTTTTTACACTATAGCCTTGACGGCACGGGCGGCGGCTACCTCGACATCAAGCAGGGCTTCGGGCTTGAAATTTTAGGCGCACACACGCAGTTTTGGGTCGTAGTGGTACATTTTTGCGTCATTATATTTTTGGGTGTGATTTTGCTGCTAGGCAAAAACGTAGGTAAAATAATGCAAAAAAGCGAAGAGGGCGCATACGGCGCGGTTTTACCCAAATTTGCGCTAGGCAAGATAGCCGTGGTGGCCTTTGCTATCATCATGGCTTTTAACTGCGTCCAGGCTTTCATCACGGCAGGCCCTCCGCCCTATCTAGCCTCCGCGACGCCTTCGCGCATGAGCATCGATCCGTCAAAGTGGTTTTGGGAGCTTGATCACTGGGAAGAAACCGAAATTGATTTTCGCGAAAGCTGGAATCCAAAACTACCGAATTTACCGAAGTGAGGTCGCGATATGAGAAAAATTTTAACCTTAACCCTTTTGTGCGCTGTACTGGCGCTGGGCGGCGAGTTTAATCTAAATCCTGCGGATGGCGCAGTGGTAAATTTAACGCCGCTACGCAAAATCGGCGAGATAACGCCAAATTTAAACAACAATAATCCAGTCACAGGGCTTGACTACGACGCGGCAAGCGGAAACTTCTTGCTCGGTACGCTAAAATTCGAGCTCTACGAAATGGACGGCGAGCTAAAAACCGTAAAAAACTATCTACGAAGCACACCCGATTGGATAATCCAAATGGAGGAGACCGTCGCAGCGAGTTTTTTTAAAGGCTCGGTAGGGCTCATGAGCTATAATAAAACCTATGAGTTTTTCAAACCCGCACCGAATCAAAGTAAAGAGGAAGCGAACAAAGCGTGGCGCTATCTGCACGACGGATACGAAAATTTCACGCTCGATTTCAAGGACCGCTACTCCACTGTGCGCGCCAAACAGCAGTATATCCTAAGCTGGGATCACTCGGACTTTTACGGCGAGTTTTTCATCGCGAGCGTGCCCGATGACATCAAGCAAGGCTGGAGCGTGGCGAGCTTTAGTGACGCCGATAATCTGCTCTCGAGCGAGTTCGTGCCGAGCTTCGATGAGGCTCTCGGCGTAAAGGACGGCAGGGATATAAACGACTACTATATCACGGGTATGGATGCGAGCGGCGAGTTTGTTTATCTACTCTCGAAGCAATACTCAAGCATCCTAAAGCTTGATCCGCGCAGCAGAAAGATCGTGGAGATTTATAGCTTTGAAGGCGCGAGCGATGCCCATGCGCTCGCTATCAAAGAGAGTAAATTCTACGTCGCGTCCAGAGAGGACGGCATGAATAAAATTTTTATTTTCGAGAGATAAAATTTAAGCCGTCTTTTGGGCGGCTTATTTTAAAAATAATCTAAAACATAGTATTTAAGCCCTCGCTCATTGTCGAACTGATATCTGCCAAATAATTTTTACCAAGTTGCTTAAAGTCCATTTTGTTATAATGTTATTACCAAAAGTAGCAAAAATGAAAGAGTAAATTCTAAAACTGCCAGTATATTCTACACCGACGAAAACAGGTAAGGTAGCCTAGGTGCTAAATGCATACAAAATAGAGGTCAGAAAGGCTATAAAAGCAAGAGTAAAATAAACTCATCAAAAAGACATCGGCACTCGGCATCGTAAATTTAGCAGACTCCGCGAAGCCTGATCACTGGTGAAGATTCTCTGGACGCAGGTTACTATGGAGCCAGACGGAGCAGTGTAATATGCGATAAGCTATTTTTCGGGGAAGAATTGGTATAAATTAATTAATATCTTCTTTAAAATGGACTGAATATGAAAATATCAAAGGTAAATATAAAAGATTTTAAAAGATTTAAGGATCTAACCTTAGATTTAGGCGATAAGCCAGCGAAAATAATCGCATTGGTTGGTACTAATGGATGTGGTAAAAGTAGTGTTTTGGATGCTTTTATTGCATGCGGAGGAAGTTATGGTGGGAACATTGGGAGCGGTAGTATACCGAAAATATTCTATAGAACAGACAATAAGAATGCGTTTCAATTAATATCGATTGAATATTTAGATGATGAGGGCAATATCATTGACAATAGCAGATTATATAATGATCATGATTTATATAAGAATAATAGGAAAATTATTTTTTCATTCAGAAGTCCGTATCGTTACAACACTAGTTTGAATATTAGCGAGATTAGAGCAGTAGATCCTATTGAAAACAATTCCGATGGAGCGAGCTGTTCATTAAATTTAGACAGCAAGGTAGAGGATAATTATAGAAGATTATTGGGATTTTATAACCAAATTATGGAAAGAGAAGATATTAAGCCATCTGAAGCTAAGATTAAAGTCATAGGCTTATTAAATCAATCTATAAAAAACTGTTTAGATTTAGAAATTGTTAGCTTGGGAAATGTGGCACAAAATAACGGTACGCTAAATTTTAAAAAATCAGATTCAGATATAACATTCTCATTTGATAGTCTCTCTGCCGGAGAAAAGGAAGTTGTTGATATTTTATTAGATTTATTTTTAAGAAGAGAGAAATATAAAAACTCTATCTTTCTATTAGATGAGCCTGAGTTACATATTAATACATCGATTCAAAAAAAATTAATGATTGAGATAGAAAAACTAATAGGCGATGAAGGGCAAATTTGGATTGCGACTCACAGTATCGGTTTTTTACGAGCATTTCAAGAAGAGCTATCTGGGAAATGTCAAGTTATTCAATTTGAAGATAATATGAAATTTGCTTCAGAAGCTATAACATTGACCCCTATTGCAAACAATAGAACAACATGGAAATCTATTTTCAGTACAGCTCTAGATGACTTAACTGGATTAATAGCTCCTAATAGAATTATTTATTGCGAAGGACGAGATGAACCCAGACCAGATGGCTCTGAAAGAGGGCTTGACGCTCAAGTTTTAAATAATATTTTTAATGCAGAGTATCCAGATACTGTTTTCGTCTCTAGCGGTGGAAATACAGAGTTGGATCAAAGAAGCAGCATTGCATTAGCGATATTAGGCAAGGTGTTTCCCAATATGGAAATTTGGGTTTTTAAAGATAGAGATATGGCATCAGGAAAGCTAGTATCAGAAAAAGAGAGGCAAGAGTATTTAGCTAATCAGGATGCAAGATTTAGAGTAATGAAAAGGTGGGAAATCGAAAACTACCTATTTGATGAAGAGGTGTTGAGAAAATATTGTGCAGTAAATCAAAAAAACTTTGATGAAGTTAAATATAAACAAAATTTTACAGATTTAATAAACTCAGATGTTAAATCACAATTTTCGCTGATCAAAAGTATTTGCTCAATTTCAACTCATATAAATCCCGAGAATTTTAAAATAAATTTATCAAAGCTAGTGGCTTCTGATATGAATATTTATCAAGAATTAAAGTCTTGTATATTTGATAGAAAATAGCTATTTAACGAGCTATGATGTCTGCTACCAAATTTAATATCATAATCTATCAAATGTGGTTAAATTTTACCCACAATATTTAAAGTCAAGAGTTATGCAATGTTGTGTCTCTTTTGGTGGTCTATCGAAAAAATCACAATTTAAAGGTCGGACTTTCATCCGACCCAAGTATCAGAAAAAGGGAGAAACTAAAATATATATACCGCGCCGAGTACGATAAATGCTCTTAGGCAAAAGCCGCCCACAAGCACGCCGTATTCGTTATAAACACAGCTTTTTACCTCCTCGCC
>CAUSWS010000083.1:0-6365 GCA_963535265.1 uncultured Campylobacter sp.
TTTTTGAAAAAATTTAGCTCGTTTTGAGTCATTTTATATTCCTTTATTTGTGATATGGGTGGTTTGCATTGATACAAAGCCCTCTAAAAATTTGCTCAAAAAGTACGAGCTTGGCGACTTTGTGCGCCATAGTCATCTTGCTTAAGCTTACGACTTTTTGTGCCTTGTTTTTTAAATTTTGGCTAAGCCCATAAGCTCCACCTATGAAAAAATTGATCTGTGAATTTGAGTTTAAAATTTGAGCAAATTCTTGGCTGTCAAGCTGTGAGCCATTTTCATCAAGCATCACGCAAAAGCCTTTTAAATTTGGCTCGTAAATTTCATCATAAGCTCTTAGTGCATCGCTTCTGCCACTGCATTGAGCCTTTGCTATCTTTTCATTAAATATTATTTTGTCGTTTATCTTGGCAAATTTTGCACTCATTTTTATATATTCTTGTATCTCGTTTTCAAAGTTATCACGCGATGATTTTTGAATGCTAAAAACCGAAATTTCCAAACTTACCCTTTGGTTTTTAGCTTTAGCTCAAAGCCAGCTTCGTTTCCAGTAGTCACTTCGCTTTTAGAGATCATAGCTTTGCTATTTGTAAGAAATTTAACCATATCGCTTATATATTTTTTGTGCTCGCTTCTTGGCACGATGTCATCTATAAGACCATGCTCAAGCAAAAACTCAGCCCTTTGAAAGCCCTCTGGAAGATCAGCGCCTATGGTTTGTTTGATGACCCTTTGTCCCGCAAAACCTATTAGCGCGCCAGGTTCAGCGATTATTAGATCTCCAAGCCATGCAAATGATGCACTAACGCCGCCCATCGTAGGATCTGTAAGGATAGAAATATATGGAAGCTTTGCCTCATCAAGAAGTTTTAGGGCTGCTGAAGTCTTTGACATCTGCATCAAAGAAAATGTGCTCTCTTGCATTCTAGCGCCGCCAGATGCGCTTACGATGATTAAGGCTTGGTGTTTTTCGATCGCGCGTTTTATCGCTCTTACGATCTTTTCGCCCTCGACTGAAGCTAGTGAGCCGCCCATGAAGCCAAAGTCAAAAACAACTAGCTGGATCTCTTGTCCGTTGCATTTGCCTTCGCCGCATATCACTGAGCTTGTGCGTCCTGTTTTTTCTTTATTTTCTGTGATTCTTTTTTTGTATGATTTTTTATCGACAAAATTTAAAGGATCAACTGGCTTTAAATTTGCGTCAAATTCTACAAAGCTACCTTCATCACAGATCAAATTTATGCGATCATCGGCTTTTAATCTCATGTGATAGCCGCATTTTGGGCATACATTAAAACAAGCTTCAACTTCTTTGTAATACATCAGTGAGTGGCAGTTGTCGCATTTTACCCAGTGTGTAGGTGCTTCTTCTGGACGAGGTTGAGCTTTTCTTATCTTTGAAAAAATGTCTGAGAAATTCATCTTTTTACCCACTTATATTAAAAATTGTGGGATTATATCTAATATTAGCCTTGCTTTTTCTTATATGACTTAAAGTTTGTTTGTTTGCGGGGGATTTAAGGGGCTAGCTTGCCCCTTAAAAGTATTTTATTAGAAGCGTCTTCCGATAGTAAATTCAAATGTATTTGTATCATCGCCCTCTTTAGGTTTAAGAGCTTTTGCGAAGATTAGTTGAAGTGGTCCGATAGGTGTTATCCACTCGATACCTGTACCAACTGATGATCTTTTTATCTCGTTTAGGCTATTTTCACCGATCATACCATAGTCGTAAAATACAACACCACGCATTTTAACACGCTCTATGATAGGGAAGCTCATCTCAACTGAGTTGTTAAATGATGTTTCGCCGCCGTATTCATAGTAGTCGCCATTATATTTTACTTTTGGAGATACGGTTCTGCTTTCGTAGCCACGCAAGCTTCTTATGCCACCAAGATAAAGTCTTTCGTTGATAGGAGTATAACCTCTTTCCCAAATTTTGCCAAAGCTTGCTTTATATCTTAGGATAAGATCGTAGTCGATGTACTCTCTAAGGCCTAGATAGTAGTTGAAATTTGTGCGGTTTTTAACAAAATCCATATCACCACCAAGTCCTGCTATCTCAAATGATGTACTAGCTATGATACCGCGTCTTGGCAAGTAGTAATCATCAGTGCTATTATATGTTAAAGCTGGAGTTATAGCGCTTTTTATAGCCTTGCCTTCTCTATAAATTTCTTTACCTGTGTATCTATTTATATCTCTTAGTTCATCATCTTTTAGAGTAACTTTACTTTGCTCGATATTATAAGTAAGTGATGCACTTAAATTTCTAGTTAATTTTCTACCAAGTGTTGTGCTAAAGCCATAGCTTCTCTCTTTATATGTTCTCCAGTCATAGTCGTTTGCATATAGCGTTCCGCCAAGGCTATACTCTGAGTCAAAAATTCTTGGATTTGTAAGACTTATCTGACCAGAAAGCTCTCTGTCGCTCTTATCAACGCTTACTTGTCCTTGAAGGCCAGAGCCAAAGATGTTTGTGTCTGAAAGTGCAGCGTTTAGTAGCAAGCCATCGCTACTTCCATATCCGATACCGCCGCTTATAGAGCCAGTTGAAGCCTCTTTTACTTTTACTTTTAGATCGACTGTGTTTTTATCAACTGGATCTTCTTCTATCTCGACATCGTCAAAGTAACTTGTTCTTTTTAGTGCGTCTTTTGAGTCTTGAAGGTCGGTTCTACTATATAAATTTCCCTCAGTTAGATATAGCTCACGTCTTACGACACGATCAACTGTTCTGTCGTTTCCTGAAATTTGAACATTTCTTATATATACTTTTTCGCCAGGATCTACTTCGTAGTCGATATCAACTGTTTTATTTTCATCAAATTTATCAGTCTTTGGATAGACCTTAACAAATGCATAGCCCTTGTCAGCGACCATATCGTCAAGCTTTTTCATATCTTGGCGAAGTCTTGCTGAGTTCATCGTATCGCCAGCTTCTAGTCTAAAGTCATCTATGATCTTTTTAGTATCAAGTCCTAGCTCTTCAGGTGCTGTGATGCTTACATTTGAAACCTTATAAGGCTCACCCTCGTGGATGTAGTATGTAAGATCGGCTGTGTAGTTATCAAATGACGCATTTAGGTAAGGTGATGAAACTGTCGCGTCTAGGTAGCCTTTTTGAAAGTACTTATCTTGAATCCTTGCTGGGTCGTTTTCAAGCTCAAAAAGTTTAACTTTTCCGTCGTTTCTGCCCCAAAGCCAGCCCATAAATTCTCTACTTTTGTTTGCAACTACTGGCTCAATATCGTCATAGTCAAACTCTTTTGCCCCGACTAAATTTACCTTTTTGATTATCATATTTTCACCGCGGTTTATATTTAGAGTGATGAAAAGTGAGCTGTCGTTGTCTGCAACTGGCTGTTTTTCTACGTCGACAACTGTGTCAAAATAGCCTTTTGACTCGTAGTACTGGCGAATTCTCTCTTTTGTTTTTTCGATAGTTAGCTCATCGTACATATTGCCAGGTTTGATGTTGATTAGCGATTCGATCGCAGTTTTGTCATTTGTCACAATACCCTTTAGATCGACTCTAGCCACACTTGGCTTCTCTTTTACTTTTACTAAAAGATTGCCACTACCTGTATCTTCTATGTAGATATCATCAAAATAATTTTGCTTGTATAAATTTGTGATAGCCTTATCGCTAAGCTTTGGAGTTAGCTCTTGACCGACTTTTAGCCCCATTATCTGAGTGGCTACATCAGGTGAAAGGTGGATTAGACCTTTGAAATTTATTGACTGAATCGTTTGCGCATTTAGACCGCTTAAAGCTAGTGCTAGTAAAAATAATTTCTTTTTCATTAAATTTAACCTAGAGTTTTAGTATAAGTGCGTATAATATCATATTTTATTTTTAAAAAATTTAAATTTTATAATTTTAAAGGTTTTTTATGAAAATAGGTATCATCGGACTTGGTCTTATGGGTGGCTCGCTTGGTCTTGCACTAAAAGATGAGAAGCTGATCTCTTGTGTCAGCGGGTATGACAAAGATGAAAATCACAGCAAAAAAGCACTCGAGCTTGGTCTGGTGCATGAAATTTTAAGCATTGATGAGATGAAAAAGAAGTGTGATATCATCTTTTTGGCTGTGCCAGTCGAAGCTATCGTGAGCATCGTGCAAAATTTAACTGACATTAGCGAAGATACTACGATTATCGATTTTGGCTCGACAAAGCAAAAGATAATAGAAGCCGTGCCAGAAAAAATTCGTAAAAATTTCATCCCGGCTCACCCGATGGCAGGTACCGAGTACTCTGGTCCTGAGGCTGCATTTAAGTCGCTTTACACAGGCGCAACTGTCATAGTTTGCGACTTTGCTGAGAGTGCAGAAAAACATGTAAAAAGAAGCGTTGAGTTATTTTCTTGCCTTGGCATGAAGATCATTTTCATGAGTGCAAAAGAGCATGATCATCACGTAGGTCTCATCTCGCATCTGCCTCACGCTATCGCATTTTCGCTTGCTAGCGGGATCTTAAAAGAAGAGGATAAAAGGCACATCGTTGCACTTGGCGGACCGACATTTAAGGGTATGATACGTGTCGCAAAGAGTTCACCATATATGTGGAGCGATATCTTTAAGCAAAATAAAAATAATGTCGTTGCCGCGATAAATATGTTTGAAAAAGAGCTAAATTTATGCAAAGATCTTATAAAAGACGAGCGCTGGGATGAGCTTTTTGACTGGATGAGCGAAGCTAGAGCTGTAAGAGAAATTTTATAATTAACTAAAAATTTATTGATTATATGTAAAATTTCGCAAATAAAATTTAAGGTAATAATATATGTATAGACGTGGAATAGGTGGTTTTGGCATTGTTGTAGTTTTACTTGTTTTGATATTGGCTGGTGGCTTTGGTTATGCTTTGATGTCGAAAGACTTTGAGCGAAACGAGCCAATCATCGGCGTTGCTGATAAGGTTTATTGGAACCTTCGCTCGCCTATGAATATCAAATTTAAAGATGACAGCGGCATAAAATTTGTGCGCATTAGCATAAATGACGGCAAAAATGACCTAAATTTACTAAATCAAATCATACAAAACCCAAGCACTGAGCTTGATGTAAATTTGACCTTCCCAAAGACTGGATTTTTTGCTCAAAAAGACACTTATGAGATGAGTATAGAAGCGGTCGATACTAGCAAATGGGGCTTTTTTACTGGCAATAAAGCAAGCAAAAAAGTTGAGGTTGTGCTCGACACCTCAAAGCCTGATCTTTACGTGCTTTCTCAGTCTTACTCTATCTCAAAAGGCGGTAGCGCAGTTGTTGTCTTTAGAGCGACTGATAATCAGCTAAAAGAGGTCTATGTCCAGACAAATTTTGGTAAGAAATTTAAGGCTGTGCCATTTTACAAAGAGGGCTTTTATGCAGCACTTGTTGCTTGGCCAGTACAGGTTGAAAACTTTAGCGCAGAGGTCATCGCAAGAGACTTTGCAGGCAATGAGAGCAAATCTCACGTGAGATATTTTTATGAAAATGTAAAATACAAAACTTCAACCATTGCTTTAAATGATAGATTTTTAGACGGAAAGATCGTTGATCTAACAGATCAATACGCCAAAGATCCAAACGCTCTTTCTAGGCTTGATAAGATGAAATTTGTCAATGAAACTCTAAGAAACTCAAATGAAGAGAAGATAACAGCACTCACTTCAAACGTCGATACTGACATCACTAATGGCTTTAATATCATCCCATTTTACCCACTTAGAAATGGCAAGAAAGTAGCTGATTTTGCCGACCACCGCTTCTATACATATAATAATGAGCAAGTAAGTGAGTCATGGCACATGGGTATAGATTTTGCAAGCGTGGCATCAGCTCCGATAATAGCTAGCAATGCGGGCCGTGTTGTGCTAGCATCTGAGAATGGAATTTATGGTTTAAACATTGTGATAGATCATGGATTTGGACTTTATTCACTTTACGGACACTGCTCAAGTGCTAAAGTAAAAGAGGGCGATATGGTCGCTGCTGGCGATCAAATAGGCACAACTGGAACGAGCGGCCTTGCACTTGGAGATCACCTTCACTTTGGAATTTTGGTCCAAGGCGAAGAGGTAAGACCTCAACAATGGATGGATAAAAAGTGGATAAAAGACAATGTGACAAGTGTCTTAGATGCCGCAAAGGCGATGATAGATAAGAATTAAATTTGCAAATTTGATTTTTTAGTGCTATCATAAGCGAACAAAAAAATATAAGGAAAATTTTTGAAACAAACTACTATCGCAAGACGCGTTGAGACCGTTGGTATAGGGCTTCATAAGGGTGAGCCGATAAGACTTATACTAGAACCTCTTGATGCAAATTCAGGTATTATTTTGCACCGCGAAGATCTTGGTATTAGTTTTAAAGCTGA
>CAUSWS010000084.1:0-6365 GCA_963535265.1 uncultured Campylobacter sp.
TCTCTTCAAGATGAGCTGAAAATAGCTCTGTTTGCATGTGCGCACCAGCTCTATCCTCATCGTAGCTTCTAAGTCTTAAAATTTCGTTTTGATTTTCTTTATCTAGTTCGTTAAAAAGCTCTCTAGCCTTGTCCTCGTCGATATCCTCGATGTATTGGAGTAGGTCAGTAGCATCGTCACTCTCTAGCTCTTCGAGCGCTTCTACGATCTTTTCAGCTGGGAGCGTATCGATCACGTCTTTTAGCATGTGATCAGGTAACTCTATCGCCACGTCACCTAAAATTTCAGGATCTAGCTTTTCAAGATACTTGGCAAAAAGCTCCTCGTCATGCTTTTTAAGTGTTTTTAGGTGCTGGGCAAGCTCGTATGCAGAGAGCTCGCCATCTTCTAAATTTTCATCTAAATGCTGATCTATCAGCTCTTTTGCTTCATCTAGTTCTTGGCTCAAGTTTTACCTTTAAAAATCTATTACGTTAGGGAAAAATTCCACCTTGTGATACTCTTTGTCATTGCTTAGAGCTTGTCTTATCAGCTCATCATTTCTATTTATGACTGCTTTAAATTTAGCCGACTCTTTTTTGTCTTCTATATTTTTTACGACCTTGATGGCGCTTTCTGGATTGATTGGTTTGCCGCCTAGATAGAGGCCAAAGTGTAGGTGAGGGCCAGTGCTCATACCGCTTGTGCCAACATATGCTATTAGCGTGCCTTGTTTTACTCTAAGACCGCTTCTTATGCCCTTTGCAAAGCCGTTTAGATGTGCATAAAGTGTCTCGTAGCCGCCAGCGTGAGAGATGATGACGGTTCTGCCATAACCGCTCTTTTGTCCGACAAATTTGACCGTGCCATCGCCTGCAGCCTTGATCGGTGTGCCTTTTGGAGCACCATAATCAACCCCAAGGTGCGCTCTATATCTTTGAAGGATCGGATGCCATCTTTTTAGAGTGAAATTTGATGTGATCCTAGCGTTTGCAAGAGGGCGAACGAGTAAAAATTTGTCATTTTTCTTGCCGTTTTTATCATAAAATTTATCTTCAAATTTATACATCACGTAGCGTTTGTTTTTAGTCTCTATCATCGCTGCGTAAATTTCAGGTGTGCCAAAAGAGCGTCCCATACGTAGTTTTTGGTTATAGACAATAGCGATCGTATCGCCTTTGTTTATCTTTTTAAAATCGATCCCACTGCCGCTAAAAACCTCTTTAAAACCAAGTGCTAGCGTGCCAGAGCCGGTGTAGTCAAAGATATCTTCAGAGACTGATTTATCGACTTTTAGGGCTAAAACTTTATCCTCGCTTTGGTATAAGATCGGGATAAACTCAAGCTGAAATTTGCCCTTTTCGTCTCTATAAATATGTATCTGAAGCTCGTCACTGACTGGGATGAGAGCTTGTTTAACCTCGCCGTTATCGTCTTTGTAAATTTGATATTTTGTGCCAGCGATGATCTCTTCTGTTAGCTCTTGATCTTCGCTTGCTAGGTTGTAGTAAAGTGAAAGTGGGATTTTATTTGTCTCTAAGAAATTTAAAAAGCTGCTGCCATTTGGCCAACTAAGCTCATCGATAGTTGGTTTTATGGCATATAAATTTATACATAATATTGCAAAAATCACAAATATACGAGGCATCGATATCCTTTTAAAAAGCTGGATGGGATTTTAACTAAAACTTGCTTTAATTTTGCAAAAGATAAAGCATTTTAGGCTATAATCGCTCTAAAAATTTAAACTTAGGAGATATTTTTGAAACGTATAATCGTGATTTTATCGCTGTTTTTTGGCTTTGCTTTTGGGGCTGATTTTTCTTTAAATGAGTATAGAACTCCTCTTATTAGCGTCGAGAGTGACGGCACAGCAACGATAGTTGATAGTCCTGAAATTTTGATCGGATCAAGTGGCGTCGTACTTCATAAATTTGACACTGATAGTTCTATCATCGCAAGAGTGAGCGTTGTCTCTAAAAATGCCGGCTTTGCGAAAGTTAGATTTGAGGTGTTTGACCTGCTTGAGCAAAAGGCTCTTCCACTCCCTGGCATCGCACCTGCAAGTGGCGATATAGTCGTGCTAAACTACCTTTATAACCGCTCGCTAATCGTCGTGCCAAATAAAGAAATTTATGAAGAGGTTTTAGGCGCATTTCCTAATATGATATTTATCCATCCAGACCTTGTTGGAGCATACTTAAGCTACGAATACAAGCCAAATCCAAGCAGAGACGACTTTAGAAAGATGTGCGCTCAAAGTGCAGCTGGTCTTATCTTTGTCGCGATGGATGGCAGAAGCGTTTTTGCTGATTGCCAAAGCTTTAAGGTGCTAAAAGAGTTTAAAACTGGCGAGGTTGAGTACTATCAACTACCATTTTATACAAGAGTTAGCGATATAGATACTGTGTTTTGGAAGCTAAATAGCGAGCACATCAACAACTACGACGCTCACTACGAAAAACTTTTTGAAGAAGATAACTGATAAATGAGCCGTTTGTCCTTAAGCAAGAGCGATTTAAAGAGTGGTTTAAATTTGCTAGCTGCTCTTAAGGACAAAGAGCTCTTTCACTACGCAGCAAGCCTTAGTTTTCACACGATCTTATCGATCATACCTATACTTCTTATATCGTTTTCTATTTTTACAAAACTGCCTAGCTTTGAGGATTATTACGCCAAAATTCAAGACTTTGTCTTCTCAGCTCTTCTGCCAAGCAATCAAGAGATCATCTCAAACTATCTACAAAATTTCCTCCAAAATAGCGGAAATTTAGGTATAGTTGGCTTTGTGGCGATGATATTTACTTCGGCTATGTTTTTTAGCGATTATGAATACGTAGTCTTAAAAGTGACAAGAGCTAGCAGGGCTAGGGGATTTTGGTCGGCACTTAGTTCGTACTGGACGCTCATCACGCTTGCACCGCTCGGACTTGCTGGCAGTTTTTACCTCTCAAGCCTTGTGCAAGAGATGCTAAACTCGACTAAATTTACAAGCTGGATAAATTTCTTAAGCATCGTGCCATATCTCATCATCTGGGTGATATTTTGCGTCACCTATCTCATCTCAGTAAATGACGAGATAAAATTTAAAAGCGCGTTTTTTAGCTCGTTTGCCGCCTCACTCGTTTGGTATCTTGGCAAGTCAGCCTTTATCTATTACGTCCTTTACAACAAGACCTATTTAAGCGTCTATGGCTCATTTTCAGCCGTGCTTTTCTTCTTTGTGTGGATCTACATCTCGTGGATCATCTTTTTATATGGGCTTAAGTTTTGCGCCTATCTCTCAAATAGCTCTAAATTTAAAGGATAAATTTATTGCCAGCTGGCAATTTGTAAATTTACCAGCTAGCAGGATATGCAATATTTTACGTGAAATTTTATGTATCTAGCGTTTAAACTCGCAAATTTCTATCTTTATATTAAGCTCTTTACTAAATTTACTAACAGCCTTTTCAAGCTTGTCTTTATCAAAGCATATAAGATCAACATAAGAGTGTTTAGTGCCAGTCGCTGCGCCCATGCCCTCGCAAAAAGTGCTCCCTTCAAGCTCATCTTCTATCTTGTTTTTACAATCAACGCCAAACTGCACGTCACCACCGTGATCTAGTGCCAAAAAGCAGAAATTTATACCAAGTTCGAAAGCTTCATTGTAAGCGTCGCTTGTTCCGTCATAGTATTCATTTAGTAGCGTTGTTAGGCTCGTATATCCCATAAATACATCATCTCTTAGCGCATCTGATCGAGGCTCTAGCTCGTAAAAGCTAAACTGCTTTAGCGGTTCGCTTGATGCCTCTTTGCCAAATTTGTCATCTATAAGATCAGCAAAGTCAGTAAGCGCGACGCCTTTTTCTCTTGCTTCATCCACGATCTCAAACTCTCCAAGCGTGTTTATCATCGCCGTCTCGCCAACAACATTGTCGCAAAGTATGAAAGCTAGCGTGTAGGCCTTGTTTTCATCTTCACTTTTTAGCTTGCTCAAAGTCTCGTTGTATAGGCACATATCCACGCTTTTTTCTTCAAAATTTGCATAGACCATGACCTCGTTTGCATCAACACTCACGCCATACATCTGTATGGTGGCTACTTCGCGTGGTGCGCGTGGTTTGCCAAGCGTGCAAGTAAGTTTTGCTTCATACTCTTTTGGCATGCGTGATTTGATAAATTTAAGCCAAAAAAGCCTATATTTCATCCCTTCTGGAGTGAGTACAAGGTCGATCTTGTCATTAACAAGACCTATCATAAAGGTTGGATCTACTAAACATAAATTTAGCGCCTCTTCAGTCATTTTACTTGCAGTTTCGTAATTTTTATCCTCTAAATTACGCTTTATAGCATCTAAATTTTTACCAAATTCGCTCCAAAATTTATCAACTCTGCTAGCAAAGCTAGAACTCTTTTTAGAAAACCACATCTTTATCCTTTTTGTTAAAATTTTCAATATTTCTTTGCGTATAAATTTTCATCGATGGAAATTCTAACGCGCTTAGTTTATCAAAACCAACTTCATTAAAAACGCAGCCTGTATCGATATCTGCGCTATTTTTATAAAATTTTACCTCTCTTACTGGCGTGTGCCCATAGACATTAAAGATACCACTAACTTGCATCTCGTCGCCTCTGCCTGAGAGCAGGTGCCTTCTAAACTCTTCGTTAGCATATTTATCGTTTCTTAGCTCCCACATATTGCCAACGGCCGAGTGAGAGACGACTAGATGTTCGCCATTTTGGTTTTTATGCTCTTTAAATTCTAGATAAACTGGCCTGCTTTCTAAAAAATCTATATGTCTTTGCTTAAATTTCATACTTTGTCCAAAATATGATCTATATGTCGCCTCACCGCCATTTCCAAAAAACCAGCTCCTATCAAACGGCACTTTGTTGTTTAAAAATTCAAGTTGATTGTTAAGTAGCCTTCGCTCGTGATTTCCCATGACCATGTCGTAGCCATTTTGCATGATAAGCTCGACCACGTCGCAGCTAAAAAGCCCCCGATCTATCACGTCGCCAACAAAGCAAATTTTTGATCTTTCTTTGTTTGGAAACTGCTTTATTAGCTCTAAAAGCGTGTTAAAACAGCCGTGAACGTCGCCGATAATGTAAATTTGCTCGCTCAAATTTTCTCCTTTGTGCCAAATTTTAGTCTATTAAACTTAAAAATAAAGATTATTAATTGTTGATAAATTTAGAATGAAATTTTATTTATGAAATTTAAAGCAGTAGGGGGGCAAAACCCCCTAAAATCATTGTGCGTAAAAGCCGCTAACCTTGCCGGTGAGATCTATCATGATATTTTTCATCTGAGTGTAGTGCTCAAGTATGATCTTGTGCGTCTCACGGCCGATACCTGAGTTTTTATATCCGCCAAATGGGCTTCCTGCTGGGATTTGGTTGTAAGTGTTTATCCAAACCCTGCCAGTCTCCATAGACCTTGCAACACGAAGTGCTTTTGTGATGTCTTGTGTGAAAATTCCGCCACCAAGGCCGTATTCGCTGTCATTTACCATTTTGATAAGCTCGGCTTCATCTTTAAATTTGATGACAACGCCAACTGGTCCAAAAATTTCTTCTTGAGCCACTCTCATATCGTTTGTCACATCAACTAGCAGCGTTGGCTCGACAAATGCACCCTTGTCGCAACCATTTGCGGTGTAGGCTTTGCCGCCGACTGCCACTTTTGCACCTTCTTTTTTGCCGATCTCTACGTACTCTAAGATCTGCTCGGCTTGTTTTTTATTGATCTGAGAGCCCATTTGAGTCTTAGGATCAAGCGGATCGCCAACTTTTATAGTGCTAAATTTCTTAACCGCAGCCTCGATGAATTTGTCATAAAAGCTCTCTTCTACGAAGATTCTAGACCCTGCGCAGCAAACTTGACCTTGGTTAAACAAAATTCCAAGCTGAAGGCCATCAAGCGCCTTGTCTAAATTTGCGTCGCTAAAGAAGATGTTTGCGCTCTTGCCGCCAAGCTCAAGTGTGGCTGGGATGATACGGCGAGCCGCAGCTATGGCGATATCACGGCCGATCTCGGTTGAGCCAGTAAATGCTAGCTTGTCAAGGCCTGGGTGGTTTTTGATCCACTCGCCGCTCTTGCTGCCTCTGCCAGTTACTATATTTATCAAACCTTTTGGCAAAATTTTATCTATCAGCCTAAATAGCTCAAGCACGCTTAGGCTTGTCTCGCTTGAAGGCTTAAACACGCTCGCATCGCCTGCTGCGATCACTGGAGCTAGCTTCCAAGCTGCCATTAAAAATGGAAAATTCCAAGGCACGATCTGACCCACGACGCCTATTGGCTCGCGTAAAACGATAGATAGTTGCTTCTCATCAAGCACGTTTGCGCTGCCTTCTTCGCCCATGATAACGCCAGCAAAGTACCTAAAATGCTC
>CAUSWS010000085.1:0-6275 GCA_963535265.1 uncultured Campylobacter sp.
ATCTTCCTCTCCTATAAAATTTTCACTATTTTACCAAAAGAGAGCGGACACAAAAATGTCTGATCAACTCATTATACTTACCAAAATTTCTTAAAAAGGATAAAAATGCAAGAGAAGATAGACAGGATCAAGAAGATCATCTCGGAGGCCGATGCGATCATCATAACAGCAGGTGCTGGCATGGGTGTAGATAGTGGGTTGCCTGATTTTAGGGGAGATCTAGGGTTTTGGAGAGCCTATCCACTTTTAAGGGAGAAAAATTTAAGATTTGAAGATATGGCAAATCCGCAGTGGTTTTTAGACGACCCAAAACTAGCATGGGCATTTTACGGGCATAGGCTAAATTTATACAAAAAGACAGAACCTCACGAGGGATTTGGACTACTTTTAGATCTTGTAAAAAGCAAAAACGACAACTATTTCGTCTACACCTCAAACGTCGATGGCCACTTTGCTAAGGCTGGTTTTAACGAAGAGAAAATTTACGAGTGCCACGGCTCGATCCACTACTCTCAGTGTATCCACAAGCGTGATGGCGCTATATGGCAGACTTGTAGCGATATAAGAGTAGATGAAGAGAAATTTATAGCTTTAGATATGCCAGTTTGCCCAGAGTGTGGCTGTGTGAGCCGCCCAAATATCGTGATGTTTTACGACTGGATGGTAAATACAAGACGCATAAACGAGCAGTATAGAAGATATGAAGCATGGCTGGAGCAAAACAAAGATAGCCGCTTTGTGCTCATAGAGCTGGGCGCTGGGCTTGCGGTACCAACAATTAGAAATTTTGGTGAGAAATTCGTTAAACGCTCCAAAAAAGCAACTCTTATCCGCATAAACCCACGAGATAACTACATCTCAGAGTATTTCGGCATAAGTCTAAAATGTGGCGCATTAGATGGTCTTAGGCAGATATTATGCTAGAAAAGACATCTTCTAGTCCTAATTTGGATATAATCCCCAAACTAGGAGGCCAAATGAAACCCATCATAACCAAACAAGAAAACAGCAAATTTGAACGCATAAATACGATAGCCCTAAAGCTAAGAGAAAGACCGCACACGATAAAAGAGCTAACAGCCATGCTTGGAGTGACCTCAAAGACCATCCAGCGCGACCTTTACGACACACTAAGAGAGTATGGCGCCGTCAAAAAGGGGCACTACTGGAGCCTAAACGACGAGGACGCGAGCGACGGGCTAGACGGCGATGATAGAGTGGTGCTAAACATACTTGATAACGTAGCTAAAAATATGGGATCAAATTTCTACAGCAAGGCTCACGTGCTTCTAGAGCAAATTTCTCAGCAGCTAAACCACCCGATACTGACAAACATAAATAACGAAAAGCTAAGCGAGGATGATCTTGTAAATTTTCAAACACTTGAGGATGCTATAAGAGAAAAAGCGGAGATAACATGCACGTATAATGGCTTTGAGTTTCTTGTAAAGCCTCTAAAGCTAGCACTTTTTGAGGGATTTTGGTATCTGCTCTTGCTTGATAGCAAAAAGGGTAATAAATTTAAGAAATTTCACCTAAAGAGCATAAAAGATATAAAGCGTAGTGGGGATAAATTTGAGCTAAGTAGTGAGCTAGATGAGCGTGTAAAGTCGATGAACTCAGCATGGGCAAATTTAGAAGCTCCAAAAACAGCAAGACTACTACTAGCCCCTGAAGTGGCAAAATACTTTGAGCGAAAACCGCACGCAAAACAGCGCATAACTGGTCAAGATAGTGACGGCTCAGTCGAGATCGAGATAGAATTTACGCACATAATGGAGATAAAGCCGCTCATATACTACTACCTGCCATTTATCAAGGTGCTTGAGCCAAAAGAGCTGGCTGACGAGGTCAAAAAAGATGTCAGCGAGTATCTAAAAGAGATAAATTTCTAATCTAAGAGGCGCTATGAGCAGCAATGATAAAGAGACGCTTGAGCTTATTAGATACTACAAAAAGAGCTGGTCGCTACTGCAAAAATTTGATGATGGCTCGCTTGATCTTTACAAAAGCGATGTGGGCGAAAATTTTATCCTTGAATATGACGAGGCACTAATGGCAGTGGATGAGCTAAAAAGAGAGCTAGCAAAAAAGGGCGAGGCGTCAAATATCTTTGGTGTTCAAAAGGCAGATGAATTTGAAGGGATAATAAAAAATATCTATCAGACATTTGGCGGACGTGATCTTTTGGCAAGCCCACAAGAAAAAGCGGCAAATTTGATCTACTACATCATCAAAGACCACCCCTTTAGCGATGGCAACAAACGCATCGGATCATTTATATTTATCTTGTTTTTATCAAAGTGCAGGCTTCTTTATAAAAGTAGTGGCGAGCTAAGGATAAACGACAACGCCCTTGTTGCACTTGCATTGTTCGTTGCTCAAAGCGAGCCAAAACAAAAAGATATGGTGGTGAATTTGATCACAAATTTGCTTGGGGATTAAAAACAAATGAGCGGCTTAAAACTTTTTCACGCTAGCGATCTGCACTTTGGTTCTGGCTATTTTGACTATATTTTAGCCTTTCAAGACAAATTTGACATTTTTTGTTTTAGCGGTGATTTTTTATATAAAGAGAGCGCACAAGAAAAAGAGCAAACTGCTTTGTGGCTAAAAAGCTTTAAAAAGCCGGTATTTGTATGTTCTGGCAACCACGATATGCCGCCATACTGGCTAAATTCTATAAATGGTATATACACTGATGGTGCTATAAAAACTATAAACGGCGTTAAATTTGGCTGCGCGCCTTACTTATGTGATGATCTGCTTGAATTTGCGGAGTGTGATATCTTACTGAGCCACGTTCCACCAGCAAAGACAAGCACAAGCATTAGCAAAAATGACAAGGATCACGGAGATATAGAGCTTGCAAGGCTTATTAAAAATAATCTTTTAAAGGCAAAGATCATCCTTTGTGGGCATATCCACGAGCCAAAATCCCACATAGACGTTTTAAACGGAGTTAAAATTTACAACTCAGCAAGCAGCGGTGCAAAAGAGCCATTTTATCAACTGATAGAGCTATAACTTTCTATCATTTTTGCAACCTCTTGATGCTCATATGGCGTCATTTTTGTATCTAAAATTTGCAAGCATATCTCTTTTATAAATTCGCTCTCACACCCAAAGTCATTTTTTAGATTTTGCAGTATAAATTTAACCTCAGTAACGACATCATACGCATTATTTAATGCCTTGACGGCTTGCTTGTAAAAATCTTTTGACATCTCAGTATTGCTATATTTCGTAAAATTAGCATTATTTACGTAATCATAGCTTGATTTTGCCTGCGCCAAAAAAGAAAACTCATCATACTCTTGCCAAATTTCTTGTTCGCTCATTTTTACTCCTATGCTTTTATTATAAATAAAAATTTAGACAAAATTTGTCTATAAAATATCCTCATAGCAGCTTTTGGTAGTTTAGAGATAGTATTTTCAAAATTTAGATTGCTTGACCTAGTGTTATGATCAATATATTAATTTGAGATCACCATCAATCACTAGCTCTTTAAATTAGCATTAACGATTGAGGCGATCCATCTATCCAAAAATAAATGTTTGACCTATACCATAGCTAACTTAATGATTTCATTAACTAATGGCTCTAGCTCATTTTTCATTTTTACGAACTCTTTAGCTAGTTCAGCTTCGGTATACTTGTTTATAATTATCTCTCTCAAAAACTGAGCTTTGTCAAGCATTTTATATCTAGCAAATCTTTCGCCTACTTTCCACTCATTGGATAGAGATTCAACTTGTATGTTGTCCACATATTCTTTTTTTATTCTCTTTGTATCATAAGCAAGCCCAATGTATGGATTTAAGAAATTTCCGCTATCAAATTCTAGTCTAAAATTTATAACACCGTCCCAGCTATATTTATAAAAACTTATTGGCGAAAAAAGTCTTTTGGTCGTTTTAGCATCTCTTACCTCAATGCACCACTGATCTTGTGATAACATTTTTTCAAGTTTAGTTTTTACATTTGGCATAAATGTATTAATTTTATGTATATTAGCCATATCGAAGTATCTATTTCTTATATTATCGACCAAATCATAGTTCTCTAGTATTATCTTACTTATTTCCTCAGCATCTATCTCTACTCCTTTATATTCTCCATAAATTTTTTCAATGACACTTTTGTATTGCGATATAACGGCGGCTAAATTTGCCAAATTCCCGGCCTCATCAAGGCACGAGTCAAGCCATTTCATTATCTCTTTATCATAAGAGATCGCCTTAAATTTAGCCGTTTCATCGCCATTTTTGTCTAAAATTTTTCCGTCTTCGATTTTTAACACGCTCAAACTATAATCGCTAGGCTTGTGCCCTTTCTTAGACAAAAACAGCACGCAAATATCAGCCTCACCATTATTTTCTTTTTGGATGGTTTCTATATATCTTTTTATCTGAGCCTCTTGATCGCCAGCATTTATTTTATTTTCTAAGATAATATGCTTCGTGCCGTCGGTTATATAGATATCTATATTTTCATACTCTTTATAGACTTTTGCGGTTTGTAAATTTAGTCCAAAATCATCTAGTCCGCATGCTTTTATAAAAAGCCCTAGGAATAGCTCTTTTTGGTAGTGTGGAGAACTTGTATCTAAGAGCGAATATATAAATCGAGAATGTAACCTAACCTCATCATTTATATCTAAAAGTGCCAAAAATAAGTTGTAGTCGTTATTTCCGCGCATCTTTTTGGTTTCAAGTTTGTCGTTTAATATCTTGATTTGTTTCAACATAGATTCAAATTTTTCTATATCCATACTTTCTCCTTTAAATTTTTAAAGCATTATAACCAGCAAAGCAGACACTTTTTTGTCTATTTTGCTACTTCGCGCAGTTTTTCTAAAACCTTAACCATCGCTAGAGTGTCTAGTTTGCAGTATGCTAAAAGCGCACTTTTATAGGCATCACGCTCATCTGCTGACATACGCGTCATGTTTTCGTATGCCTGCATCGCTTCGCCGCCGTTGTGGATCAAATTTAGATCCTTATATGCCGACTCAAATTCAGGCACGAGCGCCGGCAAGACGTATTTTATAGAGTAGCTGCCTTGCATCTTTGGATGATAGTAGCTCTTGCTCGCAAATGGTGCCATTAGGTCCTTTATATTGTCGTGGATAGCCATAAGCTCATTTGAAATTTGAGGGTAGTTTGTGGCAAGACGTTTTATCACTCCTTTTTCAAAACCCATGTTGTAGGCTAGCACGCAGGCATCTTGTGGGATAAATTTGATCAAATTTAGCGCCAGCTCATATCTAGGATCGGCTCCGACCTCGGCTAAAAACTCAAAATGCTCCAAATTTCCTTTGCCGTCCTCTTTGTGGATAGAAAACTGAAAAGGTATCTGCTCGTATGGACTAAGTCCTATAAACTCAGGCACTGCCTGCTGAAAGGTTTCAAAGTCAAGATGGTAGAGTGGATAGCTAAGCGTGTTTAGGAATTCTTTAATAGCCTCTTTGCCAATAATCTGTTCCTTGGATAATTCGGAGCGGATTTGGATCTGTTGTGAGGCATTAAAAATGCTTAGATCTTTGATATCTTCAAATTTAACCACGCCATTTTTATAAAGCTCAAATTTTTTATCGCTTCTAAGCCTAGATATGTTAAAGATGCTATACTCTGGTATGCCGCGCTGCTCGCACCAGCAGTACTCCCAAGCGTCGCAATTATAAGGGTCTGAGCAGTGAGGACCGATATCTACCTCTGGCTCAACGTTTTTGCTTAAAATTTTTTCAAATTTATTTAAAATTTGAGGAATTTCTGCTTGTTTTTGCATGATCTGCTCGGTCACATCTTCGGTATGAAAAAGCTTTTCAAGCTCGAGCTTCTCGCCTCTTACGTAGCTGCTATCTATGTGGATAATATTTACGCCGCTCACCTTGTAGCCAAGCGAGCTAATGACGTAGTACTGGATGCTCGCATCATCGATATAGACCTCTTTTACAGAGGTTGAGCTCTTTACTTCGTTGATGATGAGGCCATCTTCGCAGATGCGAAGGATATCGACCATCACAAGGATGCCGTCAAAACAAAAAGTAGCCTCGTAGATCACCTTTGTGCTACGCTCTATAAGCTCTTTTGTTTTTGCCATTTGCGCGTTAAAATCGCCAGTGTACTCTATCCTCTCGCCACCTCTAAATAGCTCACAGGCTAGCTCGCCGACTGATGTGCCGGTGTCAAATACCACTTGCGCACCGTCATCCGGAGCTTGCAAAACCTCAGGCTTTTTCTTTTTTAGCCACAAGCTCTTTTCACACT
>CAUSWS010000086.1:0-6271 GCA_963535265.1 uncultured Campylobacter sp.
TTTTTAAGATATTGTATAATGGTGCCCGAGGTCGGACTCGAACCGACACAAGGTTGCCCTTATCAGATTTTGAGTCTGACGCGTCTACCAGTTTCACCACTCGGGCTAAGTTAAGATTGAAATTTTAAATTTGTGAGAAGAAAGAAAAGGGGAGACTTGCTCCCCGAAAAAGAAAATTATTTCTTTTTGCCTTTTTTAGCAGCACCAGCAGCAACTGCTTCTTTAAGTTTTTTGCCAACTTTGAATTTGACTGCTTTGCTAGCAGGAACGTCGACTACTTTCTTGGTTCCAGGAACTCTAGCTTTCCTTGCAGCTCTGTCAGCAGTACCGAAAGTACCAAAGCCTATAAAGCTAATTGTATCGCCTTTTTCAAGAACCGCTTGGATTGTCTCCAAAGTAGCATCAACAACTTTTAGAGTATCTTTTTTTGAAAGACCAGCCTTGTCGGCAACAGCTTGAATAAATTCAGCTTTTTTCATGAACCATCCTTTTAAGAAGTTATGCGGCAATTCTACACTCTTTTAAAAAAAAATACAATACTTTTTCCCTAAATTTAGCTCTTTTTTTGCATTTTTTTAGTAAAAAAGACCAAATTTTGAACTCTCACTCACAAATTTCAAACGTAAACTCGTTTTTTAGCCCTATCTTTTTCATATCCACAAGTTTTAAATTTTCAAAATTTAGAGCCATTAGCTCATCTTTGTTTGTCACTTTAGCATTTGCGATCTGGCGCAAAACCTCACCTCTATAAGCTTTTGCATGGTGGCTTAGTATCTTTTTGTTTTTCAAGAAACAAAATGTTGTAAATTCTTTCTTTATCACATAAAATTTCTCGTAAAATTTGGCCCTAAGATCTAAAATTTCATCATTTTCTAAAAAGCTATCGACCGCCTTGCTGAAATTTTGCTCATAAAATTTAGAAATTTCAAAGCCGGCTAGCTTTTCGCCTTGTTTTATTTTGTACTCAACTATCTCATCTTTTGCTAAAATTGGCCCAAATAAATTTGAAAATATTAAAACATTATTATCTATATATTTTTGAGCGTCATCGCTTAGCCCGCGGTAGTTTAGGTGCTTGTAGGCAACGCCGTCATATCTTAAGATAGCTTTTATGCTGCCTTTTTTAGATAGACTTTCTCGCAGCTGCTCGCTATCCTCAAGCTCTTTTAGTCCAAAAAGCTTTTTTATCTCGTCTAAATTTGCGCTTTTTAAAAAGTCATCATATTTATTTAAAATTTCAGCCCTTTTGCTAAAAAGCTCAGAAAATATCAAATTTTTACCATCAAATTTATCACTTGTATTTAGAGAAATTTTGCTTTCGCTTGGTGAGAAGAGGATTTTTAACGCCATTTTCTTTCCTATTTTATATATGTAAATTTTGGCAGATTATACAATAAAACTTTTTTGCACTAAAAAAAATCAAATTTTCACCGATATATCACAAAGCGGAATTATTCTTGCTTAGAGTTAATAAAAATTTAGGGAAAAATTATGAGAATTACAAATCAACTACGTTTTAGTCAGACTTTGCACGACTATCAAAAAAATATGGTTGGCGTAAATAAAAGCTATCAGCAGCTCTCAAACGGACTAAAGATCCAAGATCCATACGACGGTGCTGCGGTTTATAATGATGCGATGAGGCTTGATTATGAAGCGACCACTCTCACTCAAGTGGCTGATGCTACCGGTAAGTCAGTAAATTTTGCAAAAAACACGGACAATGCGCTGAAAGAATTTGAAAAACAGCTTGAAAATTTTAAAACAAAAGTCGTTCAAGCAGCCAGTGACGTGCATAGCACAACATCTCTTGAAGCTTTGGCAAACGACCTTCAGGGCATCAAAAACCACCTTGTAAATATCGCAAATACCTCTATAAATGGGCAGTTTTTATTCTCAGGAAGTGCTGTGGATACTAAGCCGATCGATGGCTCAGGCAAATATCAAGGCAACCGCGACTATATGAAAACTTCAGCTGGCGCGCAGGTTGAGCTACCTTATAATATCCCAGGATTTGATCTATTTTTAGGAAAAGATGGCGACTACAACAAAATTTTGACAACAAACGTGATGCTAGCTGATCAAACTAGAACAGACATCTCTTATGCGCCAAAATATCTTGATGAAAATAGCAAGATAAAAAATATGATCGGTCTAAACTACGCAAGCGACTCAGTCGTGGGCAGTGATGGCTCTTATAAAGGCACGATCGAGCCTGATTTCGACTTTTTGGATACTTCAAATGTAAATTTCCCTGACACATACTTTTTCATGCAGGGTAAAAAGCCAGATGGCACGACATTTACTAGTAAATTTAAGATGAGTGCCGATACGTCAATGGCTGGTTTGATGGAGAAGATCGGTATGGAATTTGGCAACACAAAGACTACTAAAGTTGTCGATGTGAGCATAAATAACGACGGACAATTTAATATAAAAGACCTCACAAAAGGCAATCAAACGATAGACTTTCACATGGTTGCAGCTACTTCTGTGGCAGCAAATCGTGATGCGATAGCTCCAAACAATACACTTGATACGATAAATTCGCTACAAAGTCTTGAAAATATGGCAAATGCTGTGCCAAAAACGGTTCATATAACTGAATTTACAAAGAGCAAATACCTTGATAAAGATGGAAATTTAACAAACGCATTTGACTACGATAAGGTTAGGTTTGAGCGAAAAGACAATGAACTAATAGCAAATTTACCTCAAGTAGCTAGAAGAACGGGCGAGTTTGCAACTGATCAGACCAAGCTAAGTGAGGTTTCTGGCACAAAAGAGAGCTACAATAGAAATTTATACCCAAAAGATGTCGATGCTAGAAAGAGGGAGCTTTACAACATAGATAATCAAGAGATAGGTCTTCAAGTAAAATCAATCACTGGCACAATGTATGACATCAAAGTAAAAATGGGCGAAGCAGGTGGAGTAAATACCCCAGTGCAGTTTCAAATAACTTCAACAACTGCTGCTGGTGTGGTATCTCCAACTAGAAATTTGACCGTCTATAACTCAGATGAATTTGGCAGTTACAGAACCTATGCTAGCGACTTTACATATCGTCAGCTAATGGATATCGTAGCGATGGCTGCAAGCGATAATATCCCTGATCCTCAAAACGTAGAAAATGCAAATTTTGATACAGATATCGAAAAGGTAAGAAGAGATCAAAACTACAACGCCTATAAAGACGCTTTGTCAAAGACTAAAGGCGCAGTAGAGGTAAATTTAGACGATAAGGGCAGGATGGTACTAACTGACAAGACAAAATCTGTCACAAATATAGAGCTAACCATGTATGATGCGAAAAATGGAGATATATTTGACGGAGATAGCACTGGCATGAACACCGCTGGCGCTGCTGGTCACGCTCAAGGTAAGGGCTCAGTATTTAGCTTTAACGAAAATAATGCTTTAACTATCGATGAGCCAAGCACAAGTGTCTTTCAAGACCTTGATGATATGATATTTGCCGTTAGAAATGGCTACTATAGAGCAGACGCTAACAATCACGACCCACGAAATACAGGCATGCAAGGCGCTCTAAAAAGACTAGATCACTTGATAGATCATGCAAATAAAGAGCTTACAAAGATAGGCTCTCAAACAAAGCTACTAACTGCTACAAATCAGCGTGCAGAGGTCATGAAAGTAAATGTGCTAACTGTTAAAAATGACGTCATAGACGCAGACTATGCAGAGTCATATCTTAAATTTACACAGCTTTCACTCTCATATCAAGCGACACTTCAAGCAAGCGCTAAGATAAATCAACTAAGCTTGCTAAACTACCTAAACTAAAATGATAAATCAGCAGGCCTAGCTTGCTGATTTTTTAAAAATTAAACTCAAGCGTGCTATAATAAGCCTTTTTAACAAAAGGATCTAAAATTTTAAGACATATATTATTTACTATTTTTGTTTGTTTTTTTGTATATTTTGGTATCGCTACGGCTGCTCCGACTGCTGACTTTGTAGGCTTGCTTGGACAAAGTCTTGGCGTTTTTAACATTAAATATTTTGGACTTATCGCCTATGTTTATCCATTTTTACTTATCGTTCTAGGATATTTTGTATATAAAAATTTTAAGAAATTTGACTTTGATTTTGCTCAGTTTGTAGTTGGGATTTTTCTATTTTTTATCGCATTTTTGATGTTTCAAGCGCTAACCACTTCTGGAGCAAATAGCGGCGTGATAGGTGGCTTTATAGTCTCAGCTCTAAAAGAAGTCATCGGCGCTATCGGCACTGCGGTTGCTATACTTATGATATTTATCATATCTCTTGGTCTTGCTTTTAGAGAAAATTTTATCATCGTTTTAAGAAAGGCTTTTGTGGATAAAGAGCCAAATAGCTATGAAGAAAAAAGCGCAAGCGTAAAAGAGGTAAGGGCAAGGCAGATACCAAAGATAGAGCGCAAAAAGCCAAAAGCCGAAGAGATAAAAGAAGAAGAGCTTATAGATGCTCAGGTGCTAAATGATGATGAGCCAAATTTAGAGAGTGAGCCAGAGCCAGAGATGGAGCCGGCACAAGAGAACAGACCTGCAACTATAAGCGGGGTTGAAATTTTAAATGAAGTGGCTGAAAACAAAAAACTTCTTGATCAGATAGAGCGCGGCAAGGTCGAAAAGCCAAAAGACTTTGTTTTGCCACCGCTTAAATTTCTAAACGATCCTCCAAAGCGCTCGCACAATATAAATGAAGCCGAGATCGATCAGCAAATTTCAAATTTACTCGACAAACTGCGTAAATTTAAGATAGATGGCGACGTGGTGCGAACCTACACTGGCCCTATCGTCACGACATTTGAATTTCGCCCAGCCCCGCACATAAAGGTGAGTAAAATTCTTACTTTACAAGATGACCTAGCCATGGCGCTAAAGGCGCAAACGATCCGCATCCAAGCGCCGATCCCTGGTAAAGATGTCGTTGGTATCGAGGTGCCAAATCAAAATTTAGAGACGATCTATCTAAAAGAAATTTTAGAAAGCGAAGTCTTTAAAAACGCGAGTAGTCCGCTAACCATGGCTCTTGGCAAGGATATCGTGGGCGCTCCTTTTGTGACTGACCTTAAAAAGCTCCCACATTTGCTAATCGCAGGTACAACGGGATCAGGCAAGAGCGTGGGTATAAACGCGATGCTTTTAAGCTTGCTTTATAGAAATAGCCCACAAACTTTGCGCCTAATGATGATCGATCCAAAGATGCTTGAATTTAGCATATATAACGACATCCCACACCTTTTGACACCGGTTATCACTGAGGCGAAAAAGGCGATCACAGCGCTTTCAAACATGGTCGCTGAGATGGAGCGAAGATACAAGATAATGAGCCAAACTCGCACAAAAAATATAGAGAGCTACAACGAAAAGATGAAGAGTGAGGGCGGCGAGCAGTTTCCATACATCGTCGTGATCATCGATGAGCTGGCCGATCTTATGATGACTAGCGGCAAGGACGTGGAGCTTTATATAGGCCGTCTAGCGCAGATGGCAAGGGCTAGTGGCATACATTTGATAGTAGCGACCCAGCGCCCAAGTGTCGATGTCGTGACTGGTCTTATAAAGGCAAATTTACCAAGTAGGATAAGCTACAGAGTAGGGCAGAGGATCGATAGTAAGGTCATCTTAGATCAAATGGGAGCTGAAAGCTTGCTAGGACGCGGAGACATGCTATTTACACCTCCTGGAAGCCCTGGAGTGATCAGGTTGCATGCGCCATTTGCGAGCGAAAAAGAGATCGAGACGATCGTAAATTTCTTAAAAGAGCAACAAGACGTGATCTATGACGAGAAATTCTTAGAAGAAGAGGGTTCTAGCGCAGGCTCAGCCGCTGGAGCGCTAGGCGAAGAAGAGCTTGATGAGCTTTATGAAGATGCAAAAGAGATCATCTTAAGCGAGCAAAAAACATCGATCAGCTACTTACAAAGACGCCTAAAAATAGGCTACAACAAAGCTGCAAATATAATCGAACAAATGGAAAAAATGGGCGTTTTAAGTCCAGTTAATGCAAAAGGTCAGAGGGATATTTTGGTCTGAATTTATATAGCAATGTAAAGATAAAAGAATAAAAATGTTTAAATTTGGAGTTCTCGTTTGTATTCCTTTTTTAATGCTAAATTTTACCTTTGCTCAAGATATTAGTACGAGTAATGTAGAGAAAAACTCAACATCTATACTAAAAACTCTAAAGCAGATGAACATACCTTTTTCTGGCGATGAGTATGAGATAGAGAATTTATCCAAGCTAGATGATAAGATGCTAG
>CAUSWS010000087.1:0-6185 GCA_963535265.1 uncultured Campylobacter sp.
CTTGGATTGATAACAAATTTATCATCTATATAGCCAACTCTTACACCACAAACTGGGCGATTTACAGGAATGTCACTAAGATACAGTGCAACTGAAGCCGCATTTAGGCTCACAACTTGCAAATCAACCTCAGGATCAGCCGAAAGCACCATAACAACGATCTGTGTTGGGTAAGCGTAGCCTTTTGGGAAAAGTGGGCGAAGTGATCTATCTATGATGCGAGCTGTTAGCGTCTCAAAGTCTCCTGGCTTGGTCTCACGCTTGACGTAACCGCCTGGGATTTTACCAGCAGCGTAAGCTTTTTCGATGTATTGCACCGTTAGAGGCAAAAAGTCCTCTTCAACTTGCACATCTTCTCTTGCCACAGTTGCTAAAACTACGGTGTTTTTCACTCTTAAAAGCACTGCCCCGCTAGCTTGTTTAGCTACTTTATTAAGGTCAAAAATTTCGACCTGATTATTGACTTCTATACTATATTGCATTATTTTTATCTCCTTGTTGTTTTTGTAACGGTAAATAGTGAGGGCTCTCTTCTAATATCGACATGATGCGCTCGCTCGTAGCCTCAATCTTTTTCTCGTAATACGAATCCACATCGATAAAATCAACGATCTTGTTTATCGTGTAAATTTCATCGACCATGTCATTTAAATTTGCAAAGACATCAGTTGCTATCATCGGCGTTGCGTATGAGATGGATTTTACCTTCACATCAAGCAGCGTCTTTATGCAGATGAGTGCCGTCATGCCAGTCTCACACCCCTCATCGATCAGTAAAATATTCTTGCCCTTTAGCTCTCCTATCAAATTTCCTTTTCTATATTTATAGACATTTTTTAAAATTTTCTCTTCATATTTTCTATGTGCCTCACCGTAGATGTAGTCATAGCTTATATTAAAAGCTTTTATGAGAGGGTCGTTTAGCACGATATCTTCAGTTTCGCTAACTATCGCTACGTCGCATTCGCTGTTGTTTGGAGCAGGGATTGGCTCGCTAAAGAGCATCTCATAGCTTAAATTTAGCCCTCTACAAACCACATCAGTCAGGATAACTGACTCAAGCGACATGCAAAGAACTATCGTCTTAGCGTCATTTAGCTCTTTTTTTGGCAAGATCTCAATGAGCTTATTGGCTGCATCTAGTTGATCTTTAAATTTAACGCTTGCCATTATCTAGCCATCTTATTTACTACTTGATGAAGCGGTGCTGCTTTGTGAAAAGTCATAGTGCAAGCCGCCCATCGGATAGAAATTTATAGTAAAGTAGATGCCACTTTTCTTAGTTGAGGCTGAGCCATTTGTCGTTGTTGTTGGCTCGACATCGTGTTGATAGATCAGCCCGTAGTTCCAGCACTTTCTTTGATGAAGCACGCCAACTCTCCAGCTCTTTGTGTAGCTTCTCTCAACGTCGTATTGCCAGCCGCCAATTAGGCTATATTGACGAGGGAGCTTCACGCCAGCGCTGCTTGTAAAGTAGTTATCTTTTGTTGCACTATTTTTAGCCTTACTATCGCTCTTTTTCATCGTATGGAGCATATTTATCCAAAATAGATCATGCGTATAGTAAAGTCCATTTTGAACCTTTTTAAGCTCTCTATCTTTGTGTGAATACTCTAGCTTGTTATAAAGGCTAAAATTCTCAAATGGATATAGGTAGATGGCATTTTTTAAATTTGAGTACTCATCATCTTTTGTGTAGTAACCTTGTGAGATGCTATGTTTTACGACTTTTCTGCCACTGCCGTTAAAGAAATACTGCGTCAAATAGCCAGAAACTTCCTCTTTGCTCTGATCTTGAGCTAAGAAATTTTCATACTCATTTAAATATTTATCGTAGATAAACTCGTCGTCTAAATTTCCTTTTCTATAGCCTGGTAGCAAGTACTCAGCACCAAAATTTAGAGTGTGATAAAAGCTCTCATACGCCTTTGCAAGGTCTGTGTGAAGGGTAAATTTATGGTAGTTATTTACAAAATTTGCGTGTTTATCTTCTCTTTTGTCATCAAATGAATTTATCTTGTTTTCGTAGTTTATCCTTGAAGCGTAAAGATACTCGTAAAATGAAAATGTTAAGCTATCATCAAATAGCGGCACATGCACTGAAGCTGGGAGTGTAAATTCATACTGAGTTGCCCTAACGCCTATCTTTCTATCATATCTGTGTGATTGAAGATCGATTGAATATAAGATATTTGGCAAGACTATGTCATCTGTAAATTTATGATACTGAAGCGATGGAAGCTCTTGAAGCGTATCTTTGTTTTCGTTCTTTGAGCCGATCTTTTCGGTATCTATGTAGTATTTCGCATAGGCGCCAAAGTAGTGATCGTCATTTGCGATAAAGTAGTTAAATTTAGAGGTCACAAGTGAGTCATAGTCATCGTCTCTGCCCTTTAAATTTAGATAGTCTATATCATTTAGCTTGGTTGCATCTATCCACATACCCTCTTGCAGATCAGCCTCGCTAAGATATTTTATGAGTTTATCTCTTTCGTATTTTAGACCGATACCTTTGTGAGTTTTGTTTTTTAGCTCAGCTCTGTTTGAAGTCTCGCCTTTTTGCTTGGCTCGGTAGCTATTTTTATCAGTAAATGAACCAAAGCTGATCTCACCTCTTGAATCAGGCGAATCAGTAAATCTAAAAGCACCGTAAATTCCAGCGCCCCTGTTTGTCCTTATCTGCGGATCAAACTCTAGATCCCACTCATTATAAGGCGCAAAATATACTGGCTGCTTATAGTAAAAACCCTCTGACTTGCCGTATCCAAGCTCTGGTGGCAAAAGACCTGTTCTTCTTGTGGTATCAGTTGAGAAGCCAAAGTATGGCAAGTAAAAGACTGGCACGTTTGCTATGCGAAAGACTGGGTTAAAAAGGTGCAAAAATTTACTCTGTTTGTTTAGCATGGCTGAGCTTGAAGTGATGCTCCAGTCAGGATCTTGGACATTACAGCTTGAAACCATAGCCTTTCTTACTCTGTAGTACTCGCTATCAGAGCTGCTCTCGTCGCTTCTCATCCACACTTCCATGTCTTTGTTCATCATAAAGAGCGACTCAAAGGCAGCGTTGTTGTTTTTTAAATTTAGCTTGGCATAGTTTGAGCGAGAGACCTCGTCTTTACCTTTCATCATATTGACATTGCCAAAGAGCTCGATGACGGAGCTATTTTGATCATAGACAGCACAATCAGCCGTCACAAGATACTCTTGCGAATATACAACGACGTTTTTGTTTGCCGTTACGATGCCCTTATCTTGCTTCACGTCATCAGCTAATAGCTGCACATCTTGCACTGCTGCACTTAAACTAAAAACACAAACCGGAATTAAAAATAAAATTTTACGCATTTATCACCACTGTTTTTGCTATTTTGTCTTGCCACGTCTGCCTTGCAGGGTTTGAAAGTGCCCACGCAAAGCCAAGATAAAAACAAGCTTCACTAACTATCCTAAAAATCGCCCTAACAAGACTTTGAGTTAAATTTGGCTTATCTAAAATTTCTACATTTATACACATCGTCTTTGTTATCATCTGCCCAGGGCTTGCACCATAATACCAAACGAAAAATGTGTGATAGATGACTTTTAGTAGGTTGATCTGCCAAAAAAGATTTAATACTAAATTTCTAGCATCATCATAGTTAGTGCTAGTAGAAAGTGGCTCCCAATAGATAATCATAAAAAGAAATACAACTATGATCTCATCGATAGAAAACGCCATGATCCTTTTAGCAAAAGGAGCAAGTGAAATTTCTTCGTTTTGAAGCTTCTCTTCTATCTGCATGCTCATTTCAAAGCCTGCCACGCGATATCTTTTCTATAGTGCGCTCCGTCAAATTTGACATTTTCGCAAAGCTCATAGGCCTTATCACGTGCCTCTTTTATGCTCTTTGCAGTCGCCACGCAGACTAGCACTCTGCCGCCATCTGCGTAAATTTCATCGCCCTCTTCGCTCACACCTGCGTAAGCTATATGGGCATCTTTTACATCATTTAAAACTGAAATTTTAGCCTTTGGGCTGCTTTTATAAGGATAGTTTTTGCTAGACATTACGACGCCAACAGCAAATTCATCTTTCAAACTGATAGGCTTTAGCTCGCCCTTTGCAGCGTTTAGTAAAATTTCACTCAAATTTCCATCTATCAAAGGCATCAATACCTCGCACTCAGGATCGCCAAATCTCACGTTAAACTCAAGCACATAAGGCTCATTTTTCACGATCATCAGCCCCACAAAAAGCACTCCGCAAAACGGACTACCCTCATTTTTCATCCCTTTTAGCGTAGGTTTTACCACCTCTTCTTCGACCCTTTTTATCAGCTCTTTTGAAGCAAGCGGACTTGGAGCATACGCACCCATACCGCCGGTATTTGGTCCCTCGTCGTTATCAAGCAAGCGTTTGTGGTCTTGCGCCACTGGCAAGCTTACGAAATTTTCGCCGTCACAAATAGCAAAAAAGCTTAGCTCAAAGCCGTCCAAAAACTCTTCAACCACCACAAATTTACCAGCATCGCCAAAGCTAGCCCCACTTAGCATGTCGCTAACTGCCTCTTTGGCTTCTTCTTTAGAATTTGCGATGATCACGCCTTTTCCAGCGCAAAGTCCATCAGCCTTTACGACCATCGGAGCGCTTAGGGCATCAATAAATTTAAATGCTTTTTCTTTGTCGTCTGTGTTTAAATATTTTGCAGTTTTTATATTATTTCTAGCTAAAAAGTCCTTCATATAGGCCTTGCTAGCCTCAAGTCTAGCAGCTGCTTTGCTTGGTCCAAAGATGAGCAAACCCTCTTCTTTAAAGATATCCACCACGCCTTCGCTAAGAGGCGCTTCAGGTCCCACGATAGTTAGTTCGATACTATTTTTTTTGGCAAAATTTGCTAGTTCATGAAAGTCTTTTATGTTTAAATTCTCGCCAAGGCGTGAGGTCGCACCATTTCCAGGCGCAAAGTATAAATTTATATCGTTTTTTTCACTTTTTAGCTTAAGAGCGATGGCGTATTCGCGGCCGCCACTTCCTATTATGAGAATGTTCATATTATCTCCGTAAATTTAAAAACCCAAGTGGGCGTCGCATAGAAGAGTGGCCCATAAACAAAGCCAATCTTGCAAATAGATGGATACCAAAAGGTTGCAACTTCTCGCTGTTTAAGGCTCAAACGAAGCCACATCGCAAGGTACCCATACCTTTTCGCTAACAAAAAAGTGTTGGACCCCGTAAAATGCTGACTCGCTTCACTCAGGCAATAAAATTATATAAATTCTTTGCTTAAAGTAACGTTTTGGCAAGTGCGATACAAGCGTTTATATCTTGACTTTGACTAACTATTGGCGTGCTAAATTTTAGCTCTTTTGCAGTGACCTTTCCGATGCTTATCGTCTGATAGCTCTCGTCCCAGCCAAAATTACTAAGAAAATTTCTCACATTTATCGGAGATGCGAATATCAAAATGCTATTTTTTGGTGGCTTTAGCTCCATTTTGCAAGGGTTTAAGACATTTTCATAAGCGATGATCGCCTTTATATTTACGCCGCCATCTTGTAAAATTTCTAAGAAATTTGAAGCGCTATCTTTGCCCTTTAGATAAAGCACCTTTTTGCCTTTTAAAAGTGGCAAAATTTCTCTTGCAAAGTCATCTCCGTGAGCATTTTGCCCAGTGTAAATTTCACTAAAGCCAAACTCTCTTGCAGCTGCTGCGCAACTATTTGCGATAGCAAAAACTGGTAAATTTACACATGAAATGCCATTAAATTTTAAAGCTTTAAAGGCATTTTTTGAGGTTGCTACAAGCGCGTCATATTCGCTTAAATTTATCTCAAATTTCAAAAACTCTATCTTGCTAACGCTTAAATTTATAACGCTCTCATCAGTCGCTTTTGTGTTTGAGACAAGATAAATTTTACGCAACTCTTTTTAGTCCTAAAAATGAGATAAAAGCAAGCACGCTGCAAGCTAAAATGGCTATTGACGTCGAGTAAAAAATGTCACCAAGACCAACTAGTGGAGAGATGACGCCGCCTAAGAAAAATGGGCAAAATCCAAGCACTGCCGAGGCTGAGCCAGCGTACTCTCTGCCCTCGTTCATCGCAAGTGATGAGGCCGTTGGTAAGATAAAGCCAGTAAAGAGCAAAAGCAAGAAAAATGCGATGATAACGCCGATCACTTCAAATTTAAAGCAAAGCATAAACGC
>CAUSWS010000088.1:0-6173 GCA_963535265.1 uncultured Campylobacter sp.
TCATCACCGCTTAGCTTTGCAAGCAAGAAGCAAGACTGCGCATACTCAAGCTCGCAGCTCTTTGCCAAAAGCTTTAGCACCCTAGCCTCAGCCTTGTTTCTATCTATCTTATGAGTTTTTAAATTTTCGCTTTCGATGTAGGATTTTAGTCCCATTGCCTCGTTGTAGCAGCCAACGCCGTCGCCACTATCGCAAGCTAGTTTATAAAGCTTTAGAGCTTTTTCTATGTCTTTTTGCTCCTCAATCAGCCCTTGCTCGTAAATTTGACCCAAATTGGAGCAAGCAGTCGCAAGCCCAGCGTTGCAAGCCTTTTCATAGTAGCCTTTTGCCTTTACGAAGTCCTTTTCGTTACTAAAATTTACAGCTAGATTGTTGCAGTCGATGCTATTTCCGTTCTCGCAGTTTTGCACCATCTTCTCTTTTTCAAGCTCAAGACGCTCCGCCCTAGCCTCCTCATCGCTTTGCCAAAAGCCAAAGCTCACCATCTTTTGCCACGACCAGCAGCCACTTAGCATAAAGCTAGCAGCTACGATAAGCCCGAAATTTAAAACTTTTTTCACTTATTTTCCTGCTTACATGCCAAGCTTTGCGCCTAGTCTTTTCATCTGCGGGCACGCCTTGTTTAGACCGCGAAAGCAAGCGACTTTGTAAATTCCATAAGCTCTTTTTTCGTCCTTGTTCATACCAAGACCTAGCTCATACATCGCACCGATATTTGCGCAGCTTGGCAGATCTCCAGCGTTGCAAGCGTTTGTGTAAGCCTCCATCGCTAGGTAGTAGTCTTGTTTGACGATCTCGCCCTTGCGGTAGGCATTGCCTAGATGATAGCAAGCTTGTACGCCGCCACTGTTGCAGCTATCTTTATAAATTTCGACCGCTTTTTTTGGATCTTTTTTTACGCCAAGGCCGTTTTCATAGAGTGTGCCAAGGTTTGAGCAAGCAAGCTGTACTTTCGCATCGCAAGCCTTTTTATAGTTTGCATAAGCGTTGTCATACTCTTTCATAAGCTCAAAATTTACGCCCAAGTCATTGCAAGCTTCAGCATCGCCACTCTCGCACTTTGGTGTTAAAAGATAGATCGCATTTTTTGAAATTTGCTCTTTGTTTTGCACCACTTTTTCGTCCTTTGGCTGCTGCCATGAGTCATCTTGTTTTGGCGTATCCCCGATGCCGATGACATTTAAGCAGCCTGTGAAAAATAGAGCAGTTAAAAGTAGCAGATATTTTTTCATTTTTGTCCTTTTAGTATTGTCCAAACAAGTCATTTAGGGCTTCGCTGATGCTTGGGTGAGTGAAAATTTGGTTTTTAAAGAAATTTGCACCTGCTTTTAAATTCATAGCGATCACGATCTCATTTATGATCTCATTTGCGTAGATGCAGTGAAAGCTCGCCCCCAAAATTTCGCCGCTACTAGCTTCAACGATCGCTTTTAGCATGCCCACATCGTGATTTAGCACCTTTGCTCCTGGCACTGCTGCCATGCTAAGCTTTAGCTCCTTGAAATTTAGCCCAAGCTTGCTAGCTTCTTTTGCATTTACGCCAACTCTTGCTAGTGGAGTATCGGTAAATAGCACATTTGCGTGGATGCTTCTGTTTTGTGTGGTGCGTTTTTTATCGCCAAAAATTTGCGAGAAAACTATCCTAAAGTCATCCAAACTAGTGTAGGTAAAAAGCTCTCCGCCGCGCACGTCGCCCACTGCGTAGATGTTTGACACATTTGTTAGAAGGCACTCATTTGTCTTTATAAAGCCTTTTTCATTTAGCTCGACACCAGCTGCTTTTAAATTTAGATCATCTAAATTTGCCACTCTACCAAGCGCTACTAAGAACACATCTGCCTTGATGATCCTATCTTCACCATCTTGTTTGAAATTTAGTGCATTGTCTTTTAGGCTCTCTATCTCGCAGCCCTCTAAAATTTCGATGCCCTGCACGTTTAGCGCATCTTTTACGCTTTTAGCTATATCTTCATCTTCGTTTTTTAGAAGTGGTGAGCGTCCAACGATGGTCACTTTTGAGCCAAAATTTGCAAACATCGATGCAAACTCGATGCCGATGAAGCCACTTCCAACAATGACAAGATGCTTTGGCATAGTTTTTAGATCGAGCAAAGTTTTGCTTGAAAAGACGTTTGAGTTTGTTATCTCAAATGGTGCATACGCCTCTTTTGAGCCAGTGTTTATAATGATAAACTCGCCTTCAACGACTTTTTGCTCGCCGTTTGAGGTTGTAACTAGGACGCTATTTTTATCTTTAAACGAGCCAACACCATCGATCACATCGATATTTTCTTTATCATTTAGCATCGCGTAGTTTTTAGAATTTAAAGCTGAGATTAGCTTATTTTTGTTTTCGATGCTAAGCGTGTAATACTCGTTTTCAACGCTATTGTCTGCATATATCGCCTCTTTTGAAGCTGTGATTAGGCGTTTTGTCGGTATGCAGCCCACGTTTATGCAAGTGCCTCCATACATCTTTGGCGATCTCTCGATTAGAGCGACCTTTTTGCCAAGGGCTGCGGCCTTTACAGCTAGCGTCTTGCCAGCCTTACCAAATCCAATAATAACAATGTCATATTTCATTTAATTTTTCCCATTATGTAGTATGTAGTTTCGTTTATCTTTTTGATATCCATTTTGTATTTATTTGCCCAGCCTTTAATGATCTCATCAACCCGTTCTTTTATCTCTTTGACGGTCGCAACATTTTTTATCTTTAACCTATCTTCACTCCCGCTCATCGCTACAAAGCAAAGGTGTGGCTTTAGATGATCATTTAGCTCGACCACACTTTTTGGCAAAAGGCCGTCAGTGTTATTTAAAATTCTACGCATATGCTCGGTGGTCGTTTCATCTACGTTGTAGCCAAGCTGTGTCAAAAGTGCGTTATGATCCATATCGTTCCTTTTTGCTTAAATTTGCGGGCATTATAAGATAAAATTCGATAAAATCGCCTAAATTTTCAAGGACAAATATGAAAAAATTTATCATTTTTCTATTTAGCGTTTTGCTATTTTGTGGCTGCTCTGTTGAGCAAATTTCGCAAAATTTAGGTCTTAGCGAGCCTCCACTTGATCCTGAAGTCGAGCAGATCGCAGACGCCATCTACTTATATAACGAGGGCAACTACCCAAAGGCTTGTAAGAGATTTTACGACTACGCAAAAGATGGCAATGTCCTAGCCATGCAGCAAACTGGCGTTTGTTTTCGTGACGGCAAAGGCTTTAGCAAAGATATCTTAAGGGCACTTTTTTGGTTTGAGACAGCTGGCAGATACGGCAATATAGACGGACTAAGAAGTGCTGGATATATCTACGAATACGGCCTTGGGGTCAATAAAAATTTAGAAAAAGCGATATATTTTTACGAAAAAGCCACAGCTCTTGGCTCAAGCGAGGCTAGCTACGATCTTGGGCTGATCTACCTTGGCAAAAATGACTATAAAAAAGCGAGAATTTATCTTGATGAGGCTTGCTATCACGGCAAAGAAGAGGCATGCATGAAGCTAAAAGAGATGAAATTTTAGCTCTCATCTCTTTTAAATTTACTACCCCTACGCCTTTTGAGCGATCAAGACGCCCTCTATCATCTTTTTGATATCCCCATCAAGTATCGCATCAGTTTGTGAGTATGCCTCGCCGCTGCGGTTGTCTTTTACTTGCTGATACGGAAAAAGCACGTATGATCTTATCTGATGACCCCAGCCGATCTCGCTCTTTTCGACGCTATTGCTCGCTTCTTGCTGTTTCATCAGTTCAAGCTCGTAAAGGCGCGACTTTAGCATTTTCATCGCTGTGGCTCTGTTTTTGTGCTGACTGCGGTCGTTTTGGCACTGCACGACGATGCCTGTTGGTATGTGCGTGATGCGGATGGCCGACTCCGTTTTATTTACGTGCTGACCGCCTGCTCCACTAGCTCTATAAGTGTCTATCTTTAGATCTTTCTCTTCGATCTCGATCTCTATATCATCATCTACTTCAGGGCTTACCATGACACTAGAAAAGCTCGTGTGGCGGCGTCCTGCGCTGTCAAATGGGCTTGTGCGAACGAGCCTATGGATGCCATTTTCTGCCTTGAAGTAACCATAAGCGTTTTCACCTTTTACGATAAAACTCACGTCCTTTAGTCCTGCCTCTTCACCCTCTTGAAAGTCCAAAGTCTCGACCTTAAAGCCCTCACGCTCGCAAAATCTAAGATACATCCTATAAAGCATGCTCGCCCAGTCGTTGCTCTCAGTGCCACCAGCTCCAGGGTGGATCGATACGATCGCGTTTTTGCCGTCATCTTCGCCACTTAAAAGCATAGAAATTTCTAAATTTACTATCTTTTCATCTAAATTTTTGGCATCTTCAAATAGAGAATTTATAGTCTCCTCATCATTTTCAGAATTTGCTAACTCAAAAAGCTCCTTAGCGTCGCTAACTGCTTGGTGAGCGTCGCTAAATTTAGCAAGCATGTTTGAAATTTTTGTCTTTTCTTTATTTAGCGCCCCAGCTCTTGCGATATCTTGCCAAAAGCTAGGGTCTTGCTCTATGACCTCGATCTCTTTTAGTCTAGCCTTGATATCATCAGGCTTTACGATAGAGCCTATGTTTTCAACTTTTGTTTGTAGCTTCTTTAAAAGCTCGTTGTATTCGTAACTATCCAAGTTTTTCTCCATAAATTTTTGCCGATTTTAGCCAAAAGTTGCTTACATTTTTAAATTTACGCCCTTTTAATCCTTTTTTGTTACAATGCCAAGTTAAAATTTAGATAAAAAGAGTCAAATATGCAAATCATAAGAACTATAAACGAACTTGAAAATTTTGTCCAAGACGCAAGCGGCAAGATCGGTTTTGTCCCAACAATGGGCGCACTTCATGACGGACACGTTAGCCTTATCAAAAAATGTGTCAGCCAAAATGAGATAAGCATCGTCTCAACTTTCGTAAATCCAACTCAATTTTTACCAGGCGAAGACCTAGAAAAATACCCAAGAAAAGAGCAAAGCGACATCCAAATTTGCGAGCAAAACGGCGTTAGCGCTATCTTTATACCAGATGCTAATGAGCTTTACTTTGAAGATGAGCCGCTCATAGTCGCTCCAAAGAAGCTTTCAGCCATTTTAGAGGGCAAAACTAGGCCAGGACACTTTGACGGCGTCTTAAGAGTGCTAAATAAGCTATTTCGCCTAACTCGTGCAAATAGCGTCTATATGGGCAAAAAAGACACCCAGCAGCTCATCATCGTGCAAAATATGATAAAGACATTTTTCCTAAACATCGAGCTAGTGGCTTGCGATATCGTTAGAGAGCCAGACGGCCTAGCACTTTCAAGCAGAAACGTCTATATCTGCGACGAAGATAAGTGCAATGCGCTAAGGCTTTCAAGATCGCTAAATAAAGCGCTAAATTTGATCCAAAATGGCGAAGAAGACGCGAGCGAGGTCAAGGCAAAGATGCTTGAGGTATTAGAGCCTTTAAAGGTTGATTATGTCGCGGTTACGGATAGAAATTTAAACGAAATTTCAAAGGTAGAAAAAGGCAACACCATCATCTTAGTAGCCGCCTTTGTAGGCAAAACTAGGCTAATAGACAACATCTGGATCTAAAAATGCCAAAACTTCATCTAATCTCGCTTGGTTGTAATAAAAATTTAGTTGATTCTGAGATCATGCTGGGGCGCTTGCAAAACTACGATATCACAGACGATATCAGCGACGCAGACGTCATCATCGTAAATACTTGTGGCTTTATCAAATCCGCCAAAGAAGAGAGCATCCAAACCATACTTGAGATGCACGAAGCTCGTAAAAATGGTTCTTTGCTCGTGGTGACTGGCTGTCTTATGCAGCGTTACAAAAATGAGCTCATAAAAGAACTGCCAGAGGTCGATCTCTTTACCGGCGTGGCGGACTACGACAAGATCGATGAGATCATCTTGAAAAAGCAAAATTTATTTAGCCCGCAGACTTATCTGCAGGCAAACGAAGAGCGCGTCATAACTGGTTCAAACTACCACGCCTACATCAAAATTTCAGAGGGCTGTAACCAAAAATGTAGCTTTTGCGCAATACCGACATTTAAAGGCAAGCTAAAATCACGTTCGCTTGAAAACATCGTAAATGAGGTCAAAAATTTAGTCAAAAAAGGCTACTACGACTTTAGCTTTTTATCCCAAGACTCAAGCTCATA